>JBLHID010000070.1:0-14713 GCA_047615545.1 Polaribacter sp. | reverse complement strand
ATTTTTGGTTTGATAAAACTTCATCACCTTCACCTAATCGGTTAATTTTTTTGGATCTATTTCTAGCATTCCATTATTCAAACGACTTAGAAAGTTACTAGAGTTATTAATAACTCCCTACAGCAACGTTTTTAGAAAAAATCGCATCAAACAGTAGCGATGATTTCAAATACTTATAATCTATAATCGATAGTTTTTAGTTTTCTATTTAGTTTAGACGCCTTAAAATAATTACTAGAATTCCAGGTTAATTACTCGCCAAACTAGGGCATTTACGCGAGCAATCATTATAAACATATTATATATAAATGCATAGCGAGTTTATTTTTCATGGGACTCCATTAGAGCATACAAAAAATTTCTCTTCTGATCGCTAGAATACATTGCCTGAAATACCGTGAGAATTTTATGGCCACAGTTCACTATACCTTTCGATATACTTCCTGAACCCCCAGCTGGATTAGCAGTCAGCGGTATAGGCAGATTAGGCGTGCTACTAAATAATTTTGATCGCCACATAACCTCTCCAATTCTAATTCAAAAAATAATAATACATTTATTTAAAAACGAAAATACTTCGTTGATTTCATTTCGCTAATTGAAGTACTTTTTCTATAATATCCACATGATCGAACTCACGTCCTCCAACAGCCCGATAGGCTAACTTACCATTTTTATCAACGATATAAGTAGTGGGTAAACCACGTACTCTCCAATGACCCATAGAGATCCCATCCAAATCAAATAATATTTGAAAACTAGTTGAAGGCTCAACCGTACCCATAAAAGAGGATACCTGATCGGCAGCTTCGCCAATGTTAACGGCTAAAACCTCAATACTATGGCCCTTAGTGGCTTGATACAGTCGTTCCAATGACCCCATCTCTTTACGACAAGGTGGACACCAAGTCGCCCAAAAATTAACAATGACTACCTTTCCCTTCATTGTTTTGATATCAACGAGCTCTTCGTCGATGTTTAGAAAACTAAGAGCAGGTGCAGCCGTAATTTGTCCCAACTTATCTAGACTATGTATTAATGGAGGCGATCCAGCAGCAAAACTTTCCCCACTAGCAAACAATAGAATTGGGATAAGATTAATCACTAAGAATATATATAATCTATTTTTCAAGTTACACCTGCTTAAATGGTAATTCATGTGACTTGACTTCATATCCCGGCGCGCTATCAAAACTAGTCAGGATTATTCATCAATTGCTAATCAGTTCAGACCTCATAAAATCCCAACAGAAATAATAACTTGTTAATGCATTTAAAGATTAATATTGAATAATCCATTAACCTTTAAAAAATATTTTTTTACCTTAAAAACTATTCAAAAGAATTCCGAAAATAAGCAGCTATTTGTATAAATGCTTAGCGTGATAAGCTAAATGCTCTCCAATAAATGAGGCTATAAAGTGATAGCTGTGGTCGTAGCCTTCTTGCATTCTCAGTTCTAAAGGAACACCCATTTTTTTGCACGCATTTTCAATGTCTTGCGGACATAGCTGATCCAGTAAGAATTCATCAGCAGCACCATGATCAATCAATAGAGGTATTTTATCGCTACCAGCTAATATCAACTCAGTTGCATCATAAGCTTTCCAATCATCTTCATTGTCACCAAGATAAGTGTTAAAACATCCCTTTCCCCATTCACAACGTGATGGATGGTTAATCGGGGAAAAGGCTGAAACCGACTGATAGGCTCCAACTTCTTTAAGCGCACATATTAGTGCCCCATGTCCCCCCATGGAATGACCCATTATTGATTTCTGACCTGGCTCTATAGCTAACTCACGTTCAACTAATGCGGGTAACTCGGCAGTTACATAATCATACATCTGATAATGTGTGGCCCAAGGTGCTTGTGTTGCATTCACATAAAAACCTGCTCCTTTGCCTAAGTCGTAGCGATCTTCCTCATCCGCAACATCGCTGCCTCTTGGGCTCGTATCTGGCATTACCAATGCAATTCCCAATTCAGCAGCATAGCGCTGCGCACCCGCCTTAGTGCGCACGTTATCGTCAGTACAAGTCAGGCCAGATAAAAAATACACCGCAGGGATTTTTTTATCTTTGGCAACAGCAGGCATGAATACTGAAAAGGTCATCTTGCAATGACAGCTAGTAGACTCATGTTCATAGCGGTTTAAGTAACCACCAAACTCTTTGATAGATTCAATTTGGTTCATTGCCATAGCCTAATATGATTTAAAAAATGATGACTGACCTAATGCTTTCACCTGAATGCATCAAATCAAAAGCACGATTTATATCTTCTAAAGGCATGGTATGAGTAACCATGCTATCCAATTCAATTTCACCATTCATATAACGATCTACATAGCCAGGTAGCTCTGTTCTTCCCTTTACGCCACCAAAGGCAGTGCCTTTCCAAGTGCGTCCAACGACCAAGTTGAATGGTCTTGTTTCAATTGTTTGCCCTCCACCGGCCACACCAATAACCGTCGAAACGCCCCAGCCCATGTGAGTACACTCAAGTGCATCACGCATCACCTGCGTATTGCCAATACATTCAAATGAATAATCAGGCCCACCATTAAATGTGTCTTGCATGTACTCAACAAAATTCCCATCAATTTCTTTCGGATTAACAAAATCTGTAGCACCTAACTGCTTAGCGAATTCGAATTTATCTGGGTTAATGTCAATCGCAATAATGCGTGATGCACCAGCCATCACTGCACCTTGAATACACGACAACCCGATCCCACCAAGCCCAAACACAGCAACGGTTGAGCCAGCTTCTACTTTGGCAGTATTCAAAACTGCACCTATACCAGTTGTCACGCCACAACCCAATAGACAAACCTTATCAAGCGGCGCTTCTTTATTAACTTTGGCCAAAGCGATTTCAGGCACAACGGTATATTCAGAAAAAGTTGAGCAGCCCATATAATGGTAGATGTCTTTTCCACCCTTAGAAAAACGTCTAGTGCCATCGGGCATATAACCCGTCCAAATGGTTGGTGCAATAGTCTGACAAAGGTTTGATTTTGTAGACTTACAGTATTCACAATTACCACATTCTGCGATATACAATGGAATGACATGATCTCCCACTTTCAAATCTTTTACACCCGCCCCTAACTCAACGACTTCACAACCACCTTCATGTCCTAAAATACACGGAAAAGAGCCCTCTGGGTCATCGCCAGATAAGGTAAATGCATCGGTATGACAAACACCTGAAGCGATAACCTTAACTAGAACTTCTCCTTCTTTTGGCCCCATCACTTCAACTTCTTCAATAACCAATGGCTTCTTGGGTTCCCAGGCTACAGCTGCTTTACATTTCATATTCTTGTATCCACTTTCATTTTTAGAAGATTGTTATAGGTTTAGAATGAACCCCTTACCTATTCATTTAATTGAGCACTAATAAGCGCTAATTACAGCGTCCTATTTAGTCACTATCTATTAACTTCAGTTGCACGTTAACCAGTTGCTGAACATGTTCAATTGGTATCCCAAAAGGAACTATGTTGGTTAATAGCCCTTTACCGTCTACCATGTATATATTGCCAGAATGGCTAACCGTATAATTTGCATTTTTATCAGCATCTGCTGCAACATTATTTAGTGCATGATATTGCTCTGACACTTTAGCAATTTGCTCTATTGATCCCGTCAAACCAACAACCTGAGGGTTAAAATAAGAAACATATTGTTTTAATATTTTGGGAGTATCCCTTTCGGGGTCTACAGATATGAATAATACTTTTACCTTCTTCGAATCTTCTTTTAGCAAACCTAGCAAGCGCGACAATAATGATAATTCCATAGGGCAAATATCAGGGCACGATGTATAGCCAAAAAATATTAATATTACTTTTCCACGTTCGTCTTTTAGATCAAATAACTGACCATTATGGTCTGTCAGTTGGAAATCACCGCCCAATTTTGATTCGCCCTTAACATTACTTTGAACTGCCGATACTGCATTAAAACCTACCAACGAGATGCATATAAAAACTAACCATTTATATGTGGCTGACTTCATTCCTGAAAACTCTTTGCAAACCAATTAACTTCCGACTCTGCAAGATCTCCGACAGGTGCGGAAAATGCGTCAGCTACCAGAACGTCTATATTGCTTCCAGTCAGTGCCTGCAAAAATGCCACCAAGTCATCAATATCCTGTTCTGTTAAATTGAGGGGTTTTATTAATGGGTCTAGCACCACATTCTTAATACCGCCTTGATTGTAAAACTGTACAACATCCTTTAACGAGCTCAGAGAACCATCATGCATATAGGGCGCCGTTAAACTAACATTTCGTAAAGTTGGGGTTTTATATTTCCAGCGATCAGCTGGATTTTCCGTAATTTCATACAACCCAAGATCAGAAGGCGTTGGCTCACTAACACTATCTATAATCGAGCGATCAACATCCACAAAAACGCCTGGTGCTAAAGCTATACGTTCTGTGGCTGGTTTCACCCCCATAGAGTTGTTGTAACCAATACCCGTATTATGCATTTTGTTATCGCTAAACAATGTGTCATCGCTTCCTACGCTGTGACAAGAAACGCAGCCTCCCTTACCTATAAATAACTTGAAACCATTACGCTCCTGTTTATTCAGAGCACTTTCCTGTTGCCCATAAAACCAACGATCAAAAGGTGAGTCTGCCGAAATTAGAGTACGTTGGTAAGCAGCTAGTGCCGCTCCAATCGTGTTCATATTGACGGTATCTCCGTTAAAAGCACGCTTGAATGATTCCTTATAATTCGAAATTTGTTTGATCTTTTCTACAACATAACCAACCGATGGATTGCCCATTTCATTTTTCGCTAATAGTGGCCCCCATGATTGCTGCTCCAAAGAATTCTCTCTGCCATCGTGAAACAATCGTTTCGCATAGGCTACATTTAGAATAGTGGGTGTATTACGTCGTACACTTCGGCCTTCTATTCCTACTGCCATCGAAATTTCATTACTGGTAAAGCCCTGCTCTGGCACGTGGCACATGGCACATGAAAAGGTATTGTTTAATGACAAACGTCTATCGAAGTAAAGTGCTCGGCCAAGTGCTATTTTTTCCTTAGTTAATTGCTTTAATACGTGCGGTGGTAATACAGGAAGACCCAAAGGTGGGTTCTGAGCAATCGCTAATAGATCAGTAGTTTCGCCTTTACCCTCACGCTCTGTTAAGGAACTACTACGTGTCGTATATTTTTTTGTATCATAGCCATCTTTGTTATCGCCAGGCTTAGATAGAACGCTTATTATTGAGGGCACGCTTCCTTTTTTTGATGCGTTAGTACGTGCATTTAGAATTAATGTTTTGACATCATTTACTATCAGGTCCGAATGTAAAAAACCAACACTGTATATATTTCTTATATTAAATTCTGGATCAATGAGAAAGACGCGTAATAAGTGAGAGATACTTTCACTCTGATCTCCATTTACACTCCTTTCACGCTGTATATCTTGGTCATAGCTTTCCAAAATAGGCGTTAATTTCTCCAACGATTCCGTTGTTACGAATCTCCATTCACCATTTTTTCCAGCATATTTAAAATTGTCACCATATAAGCGCATAACTTCAGGAGTGTCTCTTTCGGGGTCAAAGCTTAGGCTAATAAGGCGTAAGTTATCATCCAACAATGCATCTTTTTGCATTGCTTGTTTCAACTTGAAATTAACATTTGATGTTAACGGACAGCCATTCACGTCACCACAATTGCTATATATGAAACTGAGCAGAACATATTTACCTGAAAACAATCTATGCAATGTTTCGCTGTCACCGAGCTCATCTAAAATTGGCCCATCTAGCGCTTTTCCTAACGGGGGTAACTGGTAACTACCTTGGGCTGGTAAGGGGTATGTCAATTTCCCATAACCTGGTGCTAGCGTTGAATTATCATCAAAAACTGACTGTGCTTGAACAGCCATCAATGGCAAAGCAAAAATGACGGTAAAAAATACTTTTAATGAGTAACTAATCAACTTCAGGGAGCCTCTAAAAATAGTGATTTTTTTGCGATCTGTTTTTATGCTCCTGCACCAACAGTAGGGGCCATGAGGCCAAACAGAAATACATGCTATCCATGGCTATAAGTGCAAGGAAGGAACGCCGCAGTAGCGGACAAAGCGCAATTTGAGAGATGCCTTTCATACTTAAACCTTGCAAAATAAATATACCAGCCTTAAAACAACAGGCTGGCATACCCTTTTTACATACTGATTAAGAAACTCTATTTATGCAGAATATCTAGCGTTGCTAGCTTAATACTATCTTCAGTTGGATCAACTTTAGAATATTGATTGTAGAGAGAATAAGCGCCGAAACGCATTTGATGAGCGCGGCCTAACTTTTGCTCATAGAAGTCGATAGCAAAGTTCTCTACCAACTGGTCGCCATTCCAAGAAAATGATTTAAAATACTGCTCATTATCAACCCCTTTCTTATCCCAATTTGCTAGAAGCGAGCTTGTGTAGTAAACGCGCTTGCCATCCCAACTAGACGAAGCCATATTCACCTGACTGCCAATTACTTTTTCGTAGGTTTGCTTTGGGTTAAATGGATCTGTCATATCAAAGTATCGAGTTTTACCATCCATAAAGGTGTTAACCCAAAGACCGCTATCGTCTGATGCTATTGAAATATCAACCGGTAATGGAATTTTTGAAGCATCTCCAATATCTGCTACTGCTTTAGACTGCCATTCACCCTTATCATCTTCATAGATCAACCAAATTTTTGAAGTCAAAGCCGTCGTCGTTACACACCAATTGTTTTCAGACTTCCATGCACAACGTAATTCGAGTGGAGCACCGGGGACATCTAGCACTTTCATTGGTTTTTTTGTATGAAGGTTCCACACCACAACAGTATTACCAAAGCGTTTCATGGCTTCGCTGTCCTGCATCATTTTGCCAACATCCATCATGTAATTAGACCAACCAGTAAACGATGAAGTTAACATCAAATTACGTCGAGGTAACACACGAAGGTCGTAACTATAACCATCTGCATACTTGCCACTCTTTACAGCACCACCTAAGTCTTCATCCGTAGGTATCCAATGAGTCGCAATATATTCACCAGCATTACTATACTCAACTAGTCCAGATCTACCGCCATTGTCCTTATTGTTAGACAAACCAGTAACCATCATTCGACCTGGAAGTGCATACGTAGTATGTGGGCCGACTACGCCACCACTAGCAGTTACAAAATCCGTTATAACATTTGATAATGTAGGTTTTGCGGGGTCGGAATGAACGTCAAATACAAAAATTTTATTCGTATCCAAACCACCAGCCCAAAGAAATTTTCTATCATCTGTAAACCCTGAATGATGAGCCTCGTTTCTTCCACCAACAGACAAGGTGTTAATGACTTTTCCATATTCACTTGACTTGGGGTTAACATCAACCGTAACTAATTTATCCTGCCCGTCTCCTAGCCCTTCAACGCCTAATGTCCAAATATAGACAAAATCTTCTTGCCCAGTAATTTTGGCCATATAGGGTGATTGACAAGTTTCATCTGCCTGCAGAGTGCTTAAACCCACTAACAAAGCCATTGCTGTTAAGCTAGCTACAACCATAGGTTTGATTTTTTTTATTATATTAAATTTCATATCTCTCCTCTCTTCTTTATTATTTATGATCCCCAAATTTATGCCGATAAAGGTTAGGAGTCAAGCTTTTTAGAATGAATGTTCATTATACTATTGTTTTTAGATTGCGTTATACTTCGAGCAATATATTTAGACGGAGCTTCAATGCCATACTTAACAAAAGTGATTCCAGTTCCAGAACCAATAGATTGTAAGATACTAACGGCCGCTTTAGATCTTTTTGTAACTAAAGGTTTTCATAACGTTTCCATTCACGATGTGCAGAAAACAGCAAATGTTAGTATCGGCTCTATCTACAATCATTTTGGTGGAAAAGAAGGCGTAGCCAAAGCCCTATATTCTCATTTGGTCAATGAAGTCAATGAAATGATTGATTCGGTACTAGAAAAAGAAAAAAGAGCCGTAGATCAATGTAATAAAATCATTAAATTGCTATGTCAATATGCCGAAACTAAACCACACATAATTTCCTATGTTTTGTATTCAAAACATAGCGAATACATTCAAGATGGAGCGCCTATCTGTTCAGCAAAACCGTTTATTAGGTTACGAGAGATTGTTCAGATAGGCATGGATCAAGGAGAGATTAGGCAAATGGATGTTTTTATAGCTTCTTCTATGATATTTGGTAGCACCATTAAAATGATTCAATATCGACTTGATGGCCTTGTAGATAAGCCGTTACCAGAGTTATATGAAGAAATAATCGCTGTCGTTTGGCAAGGTGTTATTACAAAAACTGACGTTAAAATAGAGGACGGATTCGACCTCGGAGTACATAACCAATTAAGCAGTTAGTGTTGCCATGTGTCCGTCTATTTTATCAGCCGTCGTTTATTGATGCGGCCACGCTCAGTATAGCTCTTACACGTGACTGATAGCGTTTTCCCTGACATCGCAGGTTGATATAGCTCACCACCAGAATGCTTTTCACGCCAAATATAATTACAACGGACTGTTCTTCATAAAACTATAGGCCGAGCAACTCCGCAGCTTCATTCAGAGCCTGAACAGATCCACCATGATCCCCAGAGCTATGTAACGCCTCTCCCTTCGATCGCAATAATTGAACTTTGCCCATATCTTCCACGCTTAGCGTCGAATCAACCATGGCCTTGTCGATTGCTTTCATGTCGTTCGGGCAGCTATAGGCAAATGCTACTCCTGTTGTTAACGTAGCGCTTAGGGCTAGAATACTCAAACTGATTTTTTTCATAATGTGATCCTCTTCCTTAATGGTTACAAATTAATCTAACGGCTTTCACCGGAAAATCACTACTGGCTAAGTGAATTATGCCGCTTATAAAAGGCAAATCAACAACTCTTAGATTTATTCACTGGGAAAATAGACCAGAGTAAAAAAACTATTCCTGAAAATTTTGACTCCTTATTTTGAGCTTTATTCCTAGCGCTTTTTTGGCCACGAATTTCACCGGTAGCGTCTGATCTACTAGAATAGACTAATTTAACTAGTAGGATGAAACCAGCATAATGACAGTAATTTAAAACCCCGTTATCGAGTGAAGATTGACTGCACTACATCATCAATGATTTCACCAATAATAATCATATCCTCAACATCAAACGTCAATGGAATACGTAAATCAAAGGTAGTCGCTAACAATTTCAATGTATTAGGCAAGTGCTGCTTTGATTCAACATAGCGCCAACTGTCATAGCGACTGGTAAAGCCCTGAGGTTCGGCACTACCAAACCATTTCAACTCTACGCCACGTTTGGCGCAGTCCTTCACGAAACCATTAATCTGATCCTCTTTTAATTCCTCTACCCGAAACTGCAGTGAACTTGCAACATAATGCTCCTCGTCTGCGCGTGCTGAAAGTTGAATATCTGCATTTTCAGAAAGTCGTTTTTCAAGGGCAAGATATCGTTGATTCCAGCGATTACAGTTTTTGTCTAGAAAAGGCAATTGTGCTCGTAGGATAGCAGCACGTAGATTATCCATTCGTCCACTGTAGTTAGGGGTGTCGAGTTTTATGTCTTTGAATGTCTCTACATCAGGTGCCGCATCATGGCGTTCGAATAACATATACGAGCCAGAATGCATGACAGCTTTGGCCATTAGCTCTGAGTTATCGGTTGTCAGAAATCCACCCTCGCCTGAGTTCAAGTGCTTGTAGGTTTGTGTGCTAAAACAGGCCACCAATCCAAAGCTACCGGATCTTTTGCCATTCCAATAGGCACCCATGGTATGCGCGCAGTCTTCTATTAAGGCGACACCGTATTTTTCACAAAGTGTTACCACCACGTCCATATCAGCGATATGTCCACGCATATGAGACATGAGAAAAAACCGTGCTTTTGATGACTGCATCATTTGTTCAAGGTGAGTAAGGTCAACGCAATAGTTATTATCGATCTCAACCAGAACTGGCTTTCCACCCGCATTATCAATCGCACCCGGTACTGGGGCCAGAGTAAAGCCGTTGGTCAATACTGCCTCGCCCGGTTTTATGCCAGCCGCCTTCAGCGCTATATGTAAAGCGTAGCCGCCAGACGCGCAAGCTAAGCAATAGGCTTGTTCCATGTACGCAGCAAATTCGGTTTCGAGTAACGCAGCTTCAGACGTTTCACCTTCGACTACATTGTAACGATGTAATCGACCAGAACGTAACACTTCTACCGCACGCTCGATGCCACTCTCAGGAATGGATTCCTGCTGAGTAAAAGGCTTATTGAAAACAGTAGTGGTCATTTATATTCTCATTTAGTCTAATCGCTTTAACCGCATATGATTAACCATATGCTTTGTGCCTTATACTATTAGTAATGCTTCTGATCGTAAACCTCAAAATCCCATTCCTGTTCAGGAAAATACTTTCGTAGTCGCCAGTCACAAGCGCGGGCATGGCCTTCCATTCCTTCGATCCTTGAGATACGTGAGCCGACCGCACTAAAAACGCGGTTCGCTTCTTCGTCAATTTGCTGATAAGTCAAAACCTTCATGAATTTCTGCACATTGAGGCCGCCACTATAACGACCAGCGCGTTTGGTTGGCAAAATATGATTGGTACCAGAGCACTTGTCACCATGTGTGACGGTACTGCCTTCACCCAAAAATAGCGATCCATAGTTATTCAGGTTTTGCTTCCACCATTCGAGATCAGAAGCCATAACCTGCAAGTGTTCGCTGGCGTATTCATCACTATATTTCACCACTTCTTCACGGCTATCACAGACGATAATCTCTCCGTAGTCGTTCCAGGCTTGGTTAACGACATCAGCATTGGGCATATCAGCCGCGACTTTTGGAATTAGCTCGGCTACTTTTTCTGCCAAAGCTTGCGACGTGGTGAATAGCCAGACAGGAGAGTTGATACCGTGTTCCGCCTGCGACGTAAGGTCAACCGCAATGGTCATCGGATCCGCAGTCTCGTCCGCAATAACAGCAGACTCGGTTGGCCCTGCAAAAACATCAATACCAACCTGACCAAATAGAATTCGTTTAGCTTCTGCGACATAGGCATTACCAGGGCCAACTATAATATCAGCAGGCTTTCCCGTGAACAAACCACTGGCCATCGAGGCAACAGCCTGTACTCCACCCATTTCAAGAATCATATCGGCACCAGCCAGATCCATCGCGTAACAAACAGCGGCATCAATGGAGTCACCGCGCGGTGGCGACGCAGCCACGACGAAAGGTACTCCAGCCACTTTGGCCGTGGCAACACTCATAATCGCGGACGCCGCGTGAGCATACCGACCGCCAGGCACATAACAACCGGCAGACTGCACAGGCAAAATACGCTGACCGAGCTTCACTCCAGGCTCAGTTTCGATTTCGAAAGATTGCAAGCTATCGCGTTGTGCCTCGGCGAATCGCGATACTTGCTTATAGGCAAACTGAATATCATCCTTTACAGATTGAGGCAGACTAGCAATTAAACGCTGCTTCTTTTCCTCGCTAAGAACGAAGTCACCTTCCCAGCCGTCGAATTTTTTCGCAAGTGCACGAACCGCTTGCTCACCGTTTTGTTTGATATCACTGAGCATTGCTTCAACTGATTCGCGTATTTTGCGATCAGAATCTTCGGTCGACAAGCCTGGTTTCTTTAAATGTTGCATGGTTAAGGCCTCTTAATTAAATGGAATTAGATTAACACTACTGTTCCATTAACATGGAATCGTCATGCTGGGCTCGCCTACACGGATATCGCGATACGGCGTTCCGATGGTAGAGCGACCCAGGATGCCTAAGCCGAGAAACCCGGTATCCAGCGGCCTATTGAAACTGCTGGATACCGGATCAGCAAAAAACGCCGTCTGGAATGACGCATCTTCTATTTGTTTTCATGTCGACCCAGCATCAAAATAGCGTTCTGTGTTAACAACAACAGCTTGAGTCAATTGCGCCAAACTTAACGGGACAGCTGTACTAGATCAACTAGGACTTGTTTAGATATAACCCGGCAGGTTGAATACTTCTGGATATCCAAATAATGAAATACTGCCGCCAGTGTGCAAGAAGACAACATTCTCACCCTTTTTGAAATGGCCTTTGCGGATCAGGTCGACTAGGCCTGAGAAGCCTTTGCCAGAATATACAGGGTCAAGCAAAATACCTTCGTATTGCGCCATTAACTTGACCGCTTCAACCATCGCGTCGGTTGGTAAACCATAGCCATCACCAACATAATCACTGTTTGCAACGACTCGTTCACGTTTAACGATATCTGGATTCAAACCCATAAAATCGGCCGTACGTTGCGCTAGGCTAAATACCATTTCTTCCTGCTTTTGTTTTGGTGCACGAACACCCACACCGTAAACTGGAATACCTGAATTCATACCTTCCATACCCAACACAAGCCCTGCCTGTGTGCCTGAACTACCCGTCGCGTGTACCAGATGGTCAATTTTAAGTGAACGATCATTAGCTTGTGTCATTAACTCTATCGCTGCGTTTACATAGCCAAGTGCACCAATTTCGTTCGAGCCACCACCTGGGATGATGTAAGGGTTCTTACCATCGTCACGCAGCTTCTGCGCTAGCACTTCCATCTCGGCGTTCATATCAGTATTGGCAGTGCGTTTGGCTATCGTAGCCCCGTGCAATTGGTTAAGTAATACATTGCCGTTAAAAACATAAGCATCATCTTCATAACTCGTTCTATCTTCTAGCAGAATATGGCATTCAAGCCCCATTTTGGCTGCTATTGCAGTCGTTTGCCGCGCATGGTTCGATTGAGTCGCACCTTGCGTAATTATCACATCAGCCTTCTTTTGCTGAGCATCGGCCATCAAAAACTCAAGCTTACGCGTTTTATTACCACCCGATGAAAGGCCAGTACAATCATCACGCTTGATCCATAGGTTTGGACCACCCAGCGCTTCGGACAGGCGAGGCATTGGCTCTAGTGCTGTTGGCAGATGGGCGAAGTGTAAGCGAGGAAATCGTGAAAGATGCATTTTAGGCTCCAAAGTTAGTTTCGAGCATAATTACATAAATATATTGCCTAAAACAATGCCAATTACTTTGCTTAAAGTTTTTTTTTGTTATATTCCATCTTGATACTTTAATCGTAGTGACCATTATGGATCTAAAAGGTTTAGAAGATTTACTCGCATTGCTTGAAGAGCAGTCATTCACCCGAGCAGCCAAACGAAGGCACGTCACACAACCCGCTTTTTCGAGACGGATACGCCTGCTCGAAGAATGGTTGGGTGTCGAGATTGTCGATAGACGCACCAAGCCCGTCACTATTTTGCCTGCGGGAAGGGAGCTGGAGGAAGGTTTCCGGGACATGGTGACCCGCTTGTATGCACTGCGCAGCCGACTACAAGCGAAATCTAAAAATCAGGATAGAATCAATTTTGTTGCCCAGCACACGTTAGCAATGTCTAGATTCCCTCGGCTCATTAAATCCATTAAACGGCAACTGCCAGATACTGCCTATCGAGTTACCCCCGTGAATAACTATGAGTGTGAGGCACAATTTAGAAAAGAAGGTCAATTTTTACTCTGCTACGAAACACCACACTTCGAGTTTGATTTTTCTCAGTCATCAGTTCAGAGATTGTTCCTCAACAAGGACTCCCTCATTCCCGTTATCAGTCGTGATGCGTTGAATCAGTTCGAAAACATTCAATCGTTGTTGGCCGGAAACATTCCGATGTTGATGTACCAGGAGGGCGGTTTTATGGCCGATGTGATAGCCAGAACCTGCCTACCTCAAGTCATGCGAGACTACCAAATAGAAGTCATTTGTGAATCAGCGTTTTCAGCTAGCCTGAAAGAAATGGCATTGGCAGACATGGGCGTCGCCTGGCTAGCCGAGGGCATTATTAAAAAAGAGCTTAGTGCAGGTACGCTGGTATCTCTCGAAAGCTACTTTGGCAGAACTGAGCTAGACATTATTCTGTATTACCGTGAAGACAATCACTCAGACCAGGCTAGGCGTGTTTTCGAGTATTTACAGTCAGAACTTTAGATACCAAGCTTAGCTTGCCTAGCAGATAAAAACATATTGTTGGATGCCCCTCACATATTCTTCGGGCACCGTGTAAATGCAGCAAAACACGCTGAATTCAAATAGGAAAATTCACCTAATATGAACCAGAAGAAGCAGAAAACATGAAGCTTCGCTCTGTGCTCATGATGGCTATTGAGCAGTACGCCAAAGCACAAAGTGAGACTCAAACCGTCATAGCTAAACAGTTAGGGTTAACCCAACCACGGCTTAACGATTGACTAAAAGGCAAGATTGACAAATTCAGTCTGGATAAGCTTGTGAATATTGCCGCTAAAGCTGGTTTGTCTATCAATATGAATACTAAGGCAGCATAAATTGGAAACGAATTTTTTCCAAAAGATTAGCGTCGCCTTTCTTCGGCTTTGGAGAGATATTGACATCCGATATGGAAAGACCTGAGCAGTTCTGATCGAGGGATAGTCCTTTCCCTTAAATGAGGGCATTTTCCTTGTGAGACAGGCTGTTTAAGCGCCAAATCATAGACAGATTTGAGGACTAAACTCATATAATCAACGAAATAGCTTGGTCTGACCCGAGGCTGTCCTCAGAGGATTTTTGGCTAGATTTGAAGCTTCTAAAGTATGGGTG
>JBLHID010000069.1:0-14888 GCA_047615545.1 Polaribacter sp. | reverse complement strand
AACTTTATATAAAAGCACTCTAATTTTAAGTACTTTAGCTTTATTAAGTTGTGGGGGCTCAAGTGACTCTGCATCAACTACATCATTTATATTTCCTACATTTACGTTAACAGGTCCAGATGCAGCAGCGTTTGGAAGCACATTAAAGGTTAATGCTCAAGAGCGCACAACAACCAGCACAACTACCACCATTATTCTTACTGACCGAAATTATGACGGTACTGAAACCCCAGCACAAATAGGAAATGGTTTTAACATTAATTTTGAGACTGCTGTTGCAGACCCAACAAATACCCTTTTAGTAGTCGCCATTGTTTTAAATGGCACTGAACATAATTATGCCTGTGACACCACGGCCGCTCAAGCCCCTGATTGTGATGCGAATTCACTTAGTTATAATGCTGCTACTAAGACCTTGACGGTAAATAATGCTCAAGTTACAAACGTACCGAATACAGGTATGAGTTTTCGCGTTTCTGGAACAGTAGAAAATATTTAATAGTCTTACCGTTAATACATCTAGTTAAGTTGTATTTCACGCATTCTGTTAAATAGAGCTTAATTACAAATTTGCCTCCTCAGAAAAATTCGTGGGCGGTAATGGGAACAGGTAATGCCCCCATCGCGCGATATAGAGCGATTTTAGCCGCTTTGAAGGTTCGAAAACCATAGGCTTTTCTCGTAGTGAGTTTTGCTTTGTTATTAAGGCCCGCCACAATGCCGCTCGAAAACTGCTTTTTGGCTTTGAACCAGTTGAGTAATAAGGAACGATGTCGCCGTAACATCTTGGCGACTTTCTTCATGGGTTCAATTTGTGAATTATTGTTTTTAGTGCACCATTTGTCTAAAAATTTACCTGCCCAGTAAGCCAAACTGTAGGCCCGGAATAATTGAACCTCTTCTTTTAGAAGATAGCTTCTGATCGATTTTAAGTTGTACTGCAAAAGATCGGCTAACTTAATTTCCTGCTTTTCTGTCAGAGAAACTGGGACAGATCTATTTAATTGCGCGTCCATAAATAGATCTGTCCCGGCTCCCTAAATTTCTATCTACGGGCGTTATGGGGCCGTGATTTTTTTCTGCGCCCAGCCGGGGCCAATTACACCGACTTTAGACCGTATATACAACAACGCATCATATACTTACCCGACGCACTCGACGATATCAGTTCAGATGAAAATACTATCCGCGGTCTTGGGTTGTATCGCGCCACAGCTGCGCACATGTGCTATTCGAACGCCGTTATTTCGTCCGAAGCACTGAGTCCCGCTCAAATGTTTTTTATCGGTTTAATTGAAGATGCACGTGTTGAATACAAGTCGATTCAGGACTTCTCAGGCCTTAAGAAACTTTGGCTGTCACTATTAGCCGAAAAGCAAGAAGAGACCGCGAGCAACTATAGGGCCGGGTCTTTCCAGATCGCATTTCAATACTTTTTGCTATTCGGCTGATTGTCGTGTAGTGCTTACCATTAGTGTTCACCGATCTTCTTCAATGTATAGCTGCCCGATAAGTAGGCCTGATAGACGGCCTGTTTCTCATCTTTGTATTTAGTTTGATAAAAACCAATCGGTTTTGTTGTTTTCCTTTTTTGAAGCGGGACAATGGGGTCGCGTGTTTGATCTATGACTTCAGCACGCGTTAACCCCGACAACAACATCTTAGACCACATCCATGGCACTCCTACTGATTCAGGTTAATGTATTTCGAAGTCCATTTTTAGTCGAGAACCGGTATTATTTACCGAACACTGAAATAGGTTACGAAATAACGATATGGACTCATTCATTGATCTATCTAAATCGGACAGCCCTTGGCACTCCACATGCCAGTCGAAACCCCTATCTAAAAAATGCGTCTTTAATCCCCCTTCACTAGGCGTTGGAGCCCTGAGCCGAGCCCGCGTAAAAATGGTGCTCAGATCAGGAGGGGGGGGGATTTGGCATGGATGCCAAATTAGGTCCACCCGCGTCGGGAATATCTCCATGGATGGAGTGTATGCTGAATATTGTCGGAAACAATATCAGTCGCGTGTGAACCGACTACGATATGAGTGCTATTTTTCCGATTACGGGCTTATTTGGGGCGGCACTTATGGTTACTTTTCTTGCTGTTGAGAGAAGTGTCTCGCACACCTATTCGATATTAACCACGAAGTCCCTAATATTTTAGTGTGCGAAAAACTCGTTGCTGGAGATTATTCTTCCATCGATTCTAATTCTTTCGATTTGAAGCGTCGTTCAGGGCTTCCCGCCAACCCGAACCATGAAACCAATCAAGCCTGCTGCGACCCAAATATAATAACAAGCACCCCAACAAGGCAAATACCCACGCCGATGAAATCTGTCATCGTCGGCCTAATGGCATCGACTACCCAAAGCCACATGAGTGCAACACTAATATAAACCCCACCATACGCCGCATAAACACGGCCAGCAGCCTGCGGATGAAGCGTTAGCAACCAGACAAACAGCGCAAGACTGATACAGGCAGGAATCAGCAGCCATATTGATTTGTCTTGCTTAAGCCAAAGATATGGTAAGTAACAACCCACGATCTCAGCGATGGCAGTTAGAGCGAATAAACCCAGTAATTTGAACAAGTCGAGCGGTGTACCTACCACAAAGCACCTCCATTTAACTGAATATCTTCCATGGTAAGGCCTTTGGCTGCATCCGAACAACAGAACGCGGCGAGTGCAGCAATCTCTTGCGGCTGAACCAATCTATTTTGTGGGCTGCTAGTCGCCATGATGGCGATCTCTTCGGCCTGGCTTCGTCCCGATCTACTGGCGATGGTTAACGCACTTTTGCGAAGCATATCGGTTTCAACCCACCCTGGACTAATCGATAAGCAGGTTATGCCAAAGGGTGCACCCTCCACTGCCACTGCCTTAGTTAAACCAACCAAACCAGCTTTGGATGCGCAATAGGCACCATGGGTGCCATCAGCCACTCGGGCCGCAGTGGATGCAATGTTGACAATACGCCCCCAGCTGCGCTTTTTCATTTCCGGCAAGCATGAGCGAATCATTCGAAAAGGGCCGCTGAGGTTAGTATTGATCACTGCATCCCAATCTTCATCGGAATGATCACAAATACTATGGTGATGGGTAATACCAGCAGCATTCACTAATATGTCGGGAGACCCAATTTCATGCTTAACTATGTCGATGAACTTATTCACAGACGACGTTTGCTGACAATCTAAATGTGCTATTACGCCCTGTTTTCCAATTGCCTCCCTCGCCTCTGCACAGTGCTCAGGATCGTCAGCCCGTCTCGCGCCAATAGCGACAATAATACCCTGCCGAGACAATTCCTGCGCTATGGCTAGACCCATACCGTGTAACCCGCCAGTGACTATGGCGGTACGTTTATTATTTTGCATTGACATACCTGTAGAATTTAACAAACATTCGACTGAAATTAAGACGTATTGCCACTGTGAAAACCAACGTTATCCATTAACTATAATGGCCAGAAATACAATATAGAAGGCACGGAAACAACCACAACCAGTATTTCCAGTGGCAATCCGATTCGCCAATAGTCACCAAAGCGATAGCCACCTGGGCCCATGATGATCGTATTATTTTTGTGACCAATAGGCGTCAAAAAAGCGCAAGAAGCCGCTACCGCGACGCCCATTAGAAACGGGTCTGGCGCAGCGCCTATGGCATTGGCGACATTCAGTCCAATGGGTGCAGCGATTAATGCAGTTGCCACGTTATTGAGAAAGTCTGATAGGGTCATAGTGACCATGATTAATACAGTGAGTATGGCCCAGTGCGGCCAGCCTTCGGTTTGCGCAACAATAAGTTCCGCGATCAATTCGGTTCCACCTGAGTTTTCTAACGCAATGCCAAGCGGAATAAGTGATGCCAATAGAACAATTACTTTCCACTCGACACTCTCGTAAACTTCGCGCCCCGAAACAATTTTAAAGGCGGCAAATGCTATAACACATGCTGCCAGTGCAATGGGGAGATATACTAGGCCAGCCACCGACAAAGCAATGGCCCCCAGAAACAAACCAATCGCCAGCATGGCTTTTTTGCGTTGGATGACGGAGTGCTTTTTATCTGCCAATGGCAGCACACCTAACCAATGGGTGATTTCTGCCAGACGATCTTCTGGCCCCAAGAGCAATAGCACATCACCCGACTTTATATTTAACTTTCGGACTCGATCGCGAAAACGCTTGCCCTGGCGCGACACACCCAACAGCGTAATGCCATGACGCGTTAACAGCTTTAAATCATGGCTACATCGACCATTGATGCGACTGCCTTCGGGCACTATTACTTCTATCAAGTTAAGTGAATTGCCGGTTAACCCTACCTCGTGTTTTTCTTTACCGGCAAAATCAAGTTGGGCACCACCTAGAAATGCCTCGATAGATTTTGGATCACCTTCCAATACTAAATGATCACCCTTTCGAATTTCTTCATAGCCTGCAAAACCGGCCAGACGCTTGCCGCTTCGTACTAGACCCAAAACAGTAATATCATGCTCACCAGCGAGTGGATAGAGTTCTTTAACGCGCTGACCAACAGCACTCGATTGTTCTGGCACCTGCGCTTCGGCAACAAACAATCCCGCATCGCTTTCGTTGTGAATATTACCGGGGCGCTCACGACTGGGAATTAAGCGCCAGCCTATCAGGGCCACGAATAGAATTCCGACAGTTGCCACACAAAGGCCAACGGGGGCGAAGTCGAACATGCCGTAGCTTTCACCCAAAGCTCTTTCTCGGTATTGTGCGATGACTATGTTAGGCGGCGTCCCTATGAGTGTGATCATGCCACCTAAAATGGTGGCGAAGGATAATGGCATTAGACTGAGTGCGGCAGCGCGTTTTGCTTTCTCGGCGGCCTCTATATCGAGTGACATTAGTAACGCCAGTGCAGCAACGTTATTGATGATTGCCGATAGCCCCGCGCCAACGACGGACATAACACCAATATGTATCGGCAACGGGCGGTTTGAAGACAGTACCACACCGGATATCATTTCTACCGCACCTGAATTCAACAAGCCACGGGAGACGATTAGCACCAATGCAATGATCACCACGGCCGGGTGACCAAAGCCTGAAAAGGCTTCATCCGGCGTGACAAAACCGCCGATAACAGCAATCACAAGGGCGCCAAAAGCGACTAGGTCGTAACGAATCCGACCCCATATCAATAAGACAAAAACAGTACCGAATAATGCGAAGAGAAACCCTTGCTCTGCTGTCATAATAAACTCACTTTGGCCAGGGTTTACGCGACTCCAAGATAATGCAGAACTAGAAACTAAGTGGCCAACACCCCTGCTGCCTGCTCATCAGCATGGTACGACGAACGCACCATCGGTCCACTGGCGACATGATCAAACCCAAGTGAATACGCATACTCACCGAGGCGGTCGAATTCATCAGGGGTGACAAACCGTTCGACCGCCAGATGATCGAGGCTGGGTTGCAGGTACTGCCCTAGTGTTAGCATGTTCACGTCGTGCGCCCGTAGATCGCGGAGGACTTGTTCAACATCAGATATTTCCTCACCTAATCCAAGCATGAGTCCGGATTTGGTAGGCACGTTTGGATAAAGGATTTTGAATTTCTTTAGCAAGTCGAGCGACCATTGGTAATCAGAACCTGGGCGAATTTTTTTGTATAACGTCGGCACTGATTCGAGATTGTGATTAAAAACATCGGGTGGTGATTTAGACATTATCTCTAGTGCAACGTCCATCCGACCGCGAAAATCAGGCACTAGTATTTCAATTTGAATGTCTGGGTTTAGGCGTCTAGTTTCCTCGATGCAATCGATGAAATGTTGCGCGCCACCATCACGTAAATCATCGCGATCAACCGAAGTAATAACAACATAGCGTAAACCCATATTTTGGATTGTCTTTGCGAGGTTATATGGCTCTTCGGTATTGAGAGGGTTAGGCCGACCATGGCCCACATCACAAAATGGGCAGCGACGAGTACAAATGTCACCCATGATCATGAAGGTGGCTGTGCCCTTAGAAAAACATTCCCCAAGATTTGGACAAGATGCTTCTTCGCAGACCGTATGAAGGTTATTTTCGCGTAATGTCGATTTGATCTTTGCCACCAGATCGCCAGTCGGCGCTTTGGCACGGATCCAAGATGGCTTGCGCTGGAAGCTTTGTGACGGTATGACTTTTATTGGAATACGAGCGAGCTTATCGGCACCCTTCAATTTAACGCCCTGAACTACTTGGTTTTTTCTATCCATCATCATTTCCCGCTAAGGTTAGTGTTCTTGCTTCGGCCTGTTGAGACTGTGCAAGTTGTGGGTCAGTATAGCCGCTAAGGCCCAACCAGCCTGCTCTACCGTAATGCTCGCATTTAAGTCCGTCATTTGAGTCACTGCTAAGCCTTCAAACCCACAGGGATTTATATTCGAGAAAGGCTCTAAATCCATATCAATATTCAAACTTAAGCCATGATAACAACATCCTTTGCGAATGCGTAATCCAAGTGCGGCGATTTTTGCCATTTGTCCTGTTGATGCTAGGTTGACATAGACACCAGGGGCATCGCGTCTAGCGAACGCTTTAATATCATATTGCGCGAGTAGCTCGACTATTGACTGCTCTATCGTGCTCACCAAGGCGCGTACACCAAAACCAAGGCGCTGTATATTGAGCAGGCAATAGAGCACTAATTGGCCGGGGCCATGATAGGTGACCTGCCCACCTCGGTCGATTTGAACAACAGGTATGTTGGCAGTCTGAAGAATATGCTCAGGCTTGCCATTTAAGCCTTGGGTAAATATGGGTGCGTGCTCAGTGATCCAGAGTTCATCAACAGTATTGGTATCACGTTGGTCGGTGAATTGCTTCATCGCTTGCCAGGTTTGTTCGTAATCACTACGACCTAGGTATTTAATAATAGGGGCTAGCGTTGACACAAATGGCGATTTATAAAGTCATCGCGACATGTTCACAGTCGTACAGGTCTTGATAAATATCTTCGAGCTGTCGTTTGCTGTAAGCAGTAAACGTCAATGTTAGGGCGGTGTACTTTCCGCTCTTGCTTTCTCGGCTACTGACCTCTATTTTCTCATCGCCTGGGCAACGCGCTTTTACCAGATCAAATACTTCGAGTTCGAATTGTTTCGATTTAGTGCCAAATACTTTAAGTGGAAATCGGCTCGGAAAATCGATTAACTCTAACGCGGATTGAGGTAATGGTTGCTTGCTCGTCATGATTAAACTGCTGGCGCTCTCATTACTTTTACTTTGTGCTCTTGATAGAGTTGAATCATTTGCATCCATACTGGCCCCGGCTTTCCTTTGCCAACGCCGTGCTGATTTAAAGTCGATATGGGCACAATTTCACGCGAGGATGAACTCAACCAAATTTCATCTGCTTCATGTAGCTCATCTTCAGTGATATCTTTTTCACGACAGATTATTTTATTTTGTTGGCAAATATCGAGCACGATTTCTCGAGTGATACCGCCAAGCATGTGGTCGCTTTTAGGTGGCGTCACAATGATGTCGCCATTGACAATGAACAGATTACTCTGCGTCCCTTCAATCGCGTAATTATTGCGAATAAGAATAGCTTCGTTCGCGCCCATGCTACGGGCTTTTTGTAAGAGCAGCGTATTCGGTAGTAGATTGGTAGTCTTTATATGAGCATTCGACCACCGAGTATCGGCCAGAGTAACCGCACGCTCACCCAATGTTTGCACGTCCTGCGGGGCATAGGTTTGTGAACGGCAGGTGACTAGTACATTGGGCACCAATTCGTCAGACCACCCGTGGTCCCTTTTTGCCATTGTGCCACGTGTTACCTGAACGTAGATCACATTATCTGACAGGGCATCATACTGCGCTATCAGTGTGGTGAATATTTCCATCCACTGCGCCAAGTTCAAGGGGTTGGTAATACCCAGTTCGTCTAGACTTGCCTGCAGGCGTGCTAAATGGGCTCGACCTCGTAGCAACATGCCGGAGTAGACGGGAATAACTTCATACACGCCATCGCCAAACATAAATCCGCGATCAAAAACTGAGATTTTTGCCCTAGCTGGTGAGATATACTTGCCATTCAGGTATAAAATTTCTGTCATTATCGTCTCCTTATTAATGAACATTGTTTGAGTCAGCATTATTTGAACATCAGCCTAATACTGTCCATCGCCCGATCAAAAAAACCGCCTTCATTGACAGCATGGATCGCGACAAGATGCTCACTGGCAAGTTGCTCGCCTCCTAACTCGACGGTTACCTTGCCCAGCAATTGACCACTTTTAATCGGCGCTGATATTTCACTTTCGATATCCATCGTCGCATGCAAACTTTGGTAACGTCCGCGAGGGATAGTAATGTGGATATCTTTAGCAACACCCGTCGATACCTGCTTCTGGTCGCCGTACCAAACACGAGTCGATTTTAATACTTCTCCTGCTTCGTAAAGTTTGTGGGTTTCATAAAAACGAAACCCATAATTGAGCAAGGAGCGACTATGTTGCGTTCGTGCTTTATCTGATTTTGCCCCGAGCAGCACCGAGACTAAACGCATATCATCTCGCTTGGCAGAGGAAACTAGACAATAACCAGCTGCTTCTGTATGGCCTGTTTTCACGCCATCAACTGTCTCATCACGCCATAACAATCGATTACGATTATACTGAAGAATGCCATTAAAAGTGTATTCTCGTTCTTTGTAATAGGCATAGGTTTCTGGGTAGTCACGGATTATAGCGATGGCTAATATGGCGATATCTTTAGCCGTACTGTAGTGCCCTTCAGCAGGCCAACCAGTGGCATTTTTGAACTGAGTGTTGACCATCCCCAATAGCTTGGCCTGATGATTCATATAACCAGCGAACGCTGATTCGGTGCCTGCTAGATGTTCAGCCAGTGCAACGCTGGCATCATTGCCCGACTGAATGACCAGGCCTTTTAACAATGATTCGACGGACACTTCCTTGCCCACTTCAATAAACATTTTGGAGCCTTTCATACGCCAGGCTTTTTCGCTGATTGTCACCATTTCGTCGAGTGAGATATCGCCATCAGCAATCGCCTTGTCGACTAGATAGGCAGTCATTAATTTGGTGATGCTGGCTGGCTCGACTCTTTTTTCGGCATTTTTTTCGGCCAATACTCGACCGCTATCAAAATCGATGAGATAGAAGCTGTCCGCTTTTAATGAAGGTGCATCCGGTATCGGCTTTTCTACCGCCCATAACGGGTTTATCAGTAAGTTACCGATCGAGAATAGTGCAAAAAGAAAAGTCTTCATTTGTTAGGAATTACCTGCAGGATGGGTGTTCGAATTGTAACCATGGCCAGCAATGCTCACAAGGGGAAATCCAGTGCTATGTTCACCGGCGGAATTACTCAAGGGTATCACTCCCGGACAACCAGTCGAAATGTTCTAAAACCCTTCTCTTTGAGCCTGAGAATAACTGAATTGGCTTCGTCAATATCGTATAATGGGCCTAGCCTGACTCGATAAAAATCACCCTGCCCGTTGGTTAGTTTATACACTTTGGCAGTAGACTCATTTGAATTATGTAAGTCGCGCATCAAGTTTTGGGCATTGAGCTCATTCCCAAATGAACCCAGCTGAACAAATAGCGGTACTTCTTCTGCAACTTTTGGGCGCAGTGGAATGGTTCTTACCACGGGTCGCCTGTTACTTTTGGACGAGCTTATGACGCTGATTTCAACTTCGCCTGTGCCAGCCCTAACGATGCCAAGCTTAGTCGCGGCAGCGAATGACAGGTCAATAATTCTATCGCCTACAAATGGCCCTCGATCGTTTACCTTAACCACAATGCTACGTCCGTTTTTTATGTGGGCCACTCGAACATAGCTCGGCAAGGGTAATGATTTGTGTGCGGCGGTCATTGCATGCATGTTATAAACTTCGCCGCTAGACGTTTTGCGCCCATGGAATTTTTTGCCATACCAGGACGCAATGCCACGCTCCACAAATCCATGTGCATCGTTATCCATCACATAGTAGCGCTTGCCGAACACGACATAAGAGGTAGGGTTGCCCCATTTAGAACGGGTAATTTTAGAGGGTATTTTGATCGTACCAACATCCGCATAATTGGCATTTGTACGGGTGCCGAAGGGTGTGCCAAAGGTACAAGCGGATAGAGTTGCCGTCAGAATGACAACAGATAATAAATGGAGCCTTGACACTATTCGTTCATTCCATCCTTAATCAATAAAGACAATTGGTACACCGCCATCGCGTAAAGTTCGCTGTGATTATAACGCGTAATAACGTAAAAATTTCGAAACCCCGCCCAATACTCGCTGCCATCACTTTGCTCTAGTTGAACCAGTGCCACAGGAGTATCTGCTGGTAATGATGTATTCGATTGCAACCCGTGTTTGGCAAAGTCTGACCATTGGTACTCTGTTTTGACACCCGGCCTAAGTTGACCAACTGTATTTATTTTCTTTAAGCGTAATGGCCCAGCTATCGGCTCTTTTGGCTGCCATCCGTGTTTGACAAAATAGTTGGCAACACTCGCGAAAATATCGGGTTTGCTATCGAATAGATTCACCTGCCCATCGTTATCAAAATCGACAGCATAATGGCGATAACTAGAAGAGATGAACTGTGGCATGCCCATAGCGCCAGCGTAGGAGCCCATCAGGCGTTTGGGGTCGAGGTTTTGCTCTTTAACGAGTAACAGAAACTGCTCTAGCTCCCGAGTAAAAAACTTGGCGCGCTTTGGGTAATCGAACGCCAGTGTGACTAGGCTATCGAATACTGGATCTTTTCCTCGGTAGGTGCCATAAAAGGTTTCGACGCCGATAATCGCAACCATAATTTCAGCGGGCACGCCTGTTTTTATCGATACCTCGGTTAGTAGCTGCTTGTTTTCGCGCCAGAATTCTATGCCTTGATTGATGCGGCTATCTTTGATAAAAATGCGTCGGTATTGATACCATTCGAGTGCTTTTTCGGCCGGCTTATCAAGTCGTTCAAACAGATGCTGTTGTTTTTTAACCGTAGAAAATAACGTGACTAACGTCTGTTCGGTGTAGTCGCTTGTTTTCACCATACGATCGATGAAGGCCACTACATCCTGTCGGTTTTTATAGTCACCTTGCTCAACTTTGGCGGCAAAAACATTGACCGACACTAGCAGTGCAATCGCAATTAAAAATAGTCTCATTATTTATCTCGAATCATCTTTGAATCAACCATCTTGAGTCATATAGGCTATTAGCCACTCTAAAGCGGTAATGATTAGAATGACTTCTATGACGTCTATTATCCCATGAATCGTTTTGCCGATCTAATCGACATAATCAATCCAAACCCTGTTAAAAGCGTCACCATCGACGTACCGCCATAACTAATCAATGGCAATGGCACACCCACCACCGGCAACATACCGCTAACCATCCCTATATTCACGAACAAATAAACAAAAAAAGTTAAACTAATTGCGCCTGCGACCAATCGCCCAAAGTTATCCTTGGCCCGAGCGGAAATATATAACCCCCGAAAGATAATAGCGGTGTAGAGTAAAATCAAAGCGACACTACCAAAAAAACCAAACTCTTCGCCAAACACTGAGAATATAAAATCTGTTGAACGCTCTGGGATAAAATCTAACTGTGACTGCGTCCCGTTCAACCAGCCTTTACCATAAACACCACCTGATCCAATCGCAATCTTAGATTGAATAATATGATACCCAGATCCAAGTGGGTCACTCTCAGGATCGAACATCGTCAATATACGTGAGCGCTGGTAGTCGTGCAGCGCAAATTTCCATAATAACGGTGCCGTGAGTAAAAATAGAAACATTAGACTAAACACGATTCGCCAACGAACACCGGCTAGGAATAATACGAAAGCGCCAGCACTGCCGACCAAGATTGCTGTACCAAGATCTGGCTGGCGAGCGATTAACATAACAGGGATAAGCACTAAAATAACAGACACGACCAAGTCTTTAAAGCCTATCGGCAATACTCTATCGGCTAGGTAGGATCCCACCATCATAGGTACAGCGAGTTTTAGAATTTCTGATGGTTGAAACCGAATGATACCCAGGTCGAGCCAGCGTTGCGCGCCTTTGCCAACCTCGCCAAAAAACATCACGGCTAATAGTAATAAAACACCAACTAAATAAAGCCACACTGAAAAGCTTTTCAATAGGCGCAACGGCACATTGGCAACAACAATAAAGAGGAAGAATCCAAGCGCTAAGCGTGTTAGTTGGCGCATGATCAAATCAACATTTGAACCACTCGCGCTATACAGCAACGCCATCCCAATGGCTGCCAGAATACCCAACAATGCCAACAACACAGGATCGATACTCAGCGCATCCAGTAGTCGACGTGTGGGTGAAGAATTAGCTGTATAATTTATCTCGTTCACTGCTTTATACCATCACCCAAATTGCTGTCGGACGCATCAGTATCCATCAGGTACGCGTCGAGTACTTTTCGTGCGATAGGCGCTGCTACGGAGCTGCCATGCCCACCATTTTCGACAATAACAGCAACCGCAATTAGAGGGTTGTCAGCTGGCGCATAACTCATAAACAATGCATGGTCACGCAATTTGTCACTGACTGTGTCTTCATCATACTCTTCATCCTGAGCGATGCCATATACTTGCGCCGTACCTGTCTTACCCGCCAACTTGTAAGTTAGACCTCGATTGATTCCATTTGCGGTACCGCGTAACCCGTGCACAACATTCAACATCGCCTTGTGCGTCTGCAGCCAGTTCGACTTTTTACTCACACCACCCTCGGCCACCACTTTGGACGGAATATCAATCCTTTCCCCCGAATAACCATAATCTAAAGCACTGACCAAATGTGGCCGATAACGCAAACCATTAAGTGCAAGTGCTCCGGTAGAATTAGCCAATTGCAATGGTGTCACCAAAAAAGTGCCTTGTCCGATACCCGTATTAAGTGTTTCACCAGGGAACCAGGGCTGGCTTAAGGTCTTTCTCTTCCATTCTCGTGATGGCAGTAACCCTCTCGCCTCACCTGTGCTGTCGATTTCAGTTTTTTTACCAAAGCCAAACTTATCCAAAAATTCGGACATTTTATCGATGCCCAAACGGTAAGATAAGTCGTAAAAGTAAACATCACAAGATTGCGTTATTGCCCCGTCTAAATCCATGCGGCCATGACCTAGCTTTTTCCAGTCACGATATTTTCGATCTTCGTTTGGCAGGCGATAAAAACCACGGCAAAATATTTTGCTTTGTCTACTCACTGTTCCGGCTTCCAAACCCGCCAGCCCGAAAAATGGCTTGGTTGTCGAGCCAGGTGGGTACTGCCCCGACAATGCACGATTAAATAAGGGTCGTCGAATTGAATTACGCAACCCATCGTAGTCCTCGTAGCTAATACCATTGACGAATAAATTGGGATCAAATGTAGGCATACTCACTAGAGCAAGCACTTCGCCGTTGCGAGGATTAATCGCCACTACCGACCCGGTCAAATCGCCAAAGGCTTGCTCTGCCACTTTCTGCAGTCTAGAGTCGATGGTCAGATGTAGGTCATTACCGGGTACGGGCGGTGTTTCAGTTAAGACACGCATCGTCCTGCCCCTGGCATTGACTTCTACCTGCTGCACACCAACGGTGCCATGCAGCTGTTCCTCATAGAACTTCTCCAACCCCAACTTGCCGATATGACTGGTACCGGCATAGTTATTTTCGTTGACTCGCCCTAGATCTTCAACGTCAATTCGACTCACATACCCCAACGCATGGACGGCATGATCGCCCTGAGGATAATTGCGCGTCAGTCGTGCATTGATTTCAACACCGTCGAATTTGTATAAGTTAACGGCGAGCCTAGCAACCTCGGCATCGTTCAGGTTCAGCCTGAGCGGGATACTTTCAAAAGATCGACGACGATTAACTGCCTGACGATAACGACTGAGGTCTAGATAACTGTAATCCACGTATTGCTTTAAATCGATTAATGTTTGATCGAGATCTTCGACCTGCTCGCTGATGATTTCTAGCCTATAGGTAGGCAGGTTGTTGGCCATGACCACACCATTTCTATCGTAAATCAGTCCGCGAGTCGGCGGCAACGCTTTTATGCGTACTCTATTATTGTCGGACAGCGTGCTGAAATGTTCGTGATCTAAAATTTGCAGCAGGTAAAGACGACCTAGCAATACACTCAGTGAAACCAGAATAAAAAGAGCAGACAGGATAATACGTCGCCGAATCAGACGCGTTTCCAGATAGTCATCTTTAAGGTGGACACGGCTCGACATAATTGATCGATTACGGGGTATGGAAAAAAAGGATTTTACTACACTCAATTGGGGGATTGACGGTAATTGATTAAACCATCGACACGACCGAATGCCTAGTGCTAGTCGAACCTTTATGCCCTCAATTACCGTCTATTGACGATTTATCCTGATATTTAATCAAACAATGGTCATCTTTGCCTAAAACGGGTTTTCAACCTGCACTAAAAATAGATATGATGACGTCGAACAAATAGTCTGGTGCACATTACCAGCGAATACGATTATTAAATTGATACACGATTCAACGCAGAGTACAGAAATCTAAAATAATATTTCAACTAACAAGGGGAAAAGTATGGAAGTCAGTCATTTGATGCCACCGATTATTGGTGTGCTGGGCCTAATTGCCGCCATGTACATTTACAGACAGGTTAAAAAGTATCCGGAGGGCGAAGGTAAGGTTGTCGAAATAGGCAACCAGATACATCTCGGTGCGATGGTGTTTATGACCCGTGAGTACAAAATGCTGTCGATATTTGCAGCCATACTGACCGTACTACTATTCATCTTCTTAGGTTGGGCCACCGCCTTTTGTTTTGTGCTCGGCGCAGTTGCTTC
>JBLHID010000068.1:0-14927 GCA_047615545.1 Polaribacter sp. | reverse complement strand
TGGGTTTGCTTCACTGAAAAAAACTTTATAGTCACCTTTAAAAACTAAATTCTTCGCACCAAAAGCAGTGCCAAAGACCAGTATTATCGATATCAATAATACCGTCCATGGTTTGTTAAGTGCAAAATTATAGATCCGTTCTCTCATGTTTTTCTCCAAAGTTAAGTGTTGATTAGATTCTTTTAGCTGCTGCTAAGTGGGTAATTTCCGCCATCTCAGGAGCGAAAATTTCTTCTTTCATTCTTTGAACGGATGCTTTCCAATCAAAGTGTTTAGATAAAGGCAACCAACCCATACCGTCGTGTATAAGGTTGATGCTGTTAACCAGTTCTCGTTCAGCATCGAGCTGAGAGCGTAAAGAACAAGTATCGTTGTCGCCCATTAACAATACTTGGGTTCCAAAATCGACACTCCAACAGGCGAATATTAATTGCTCTATTTGCATGCCTTCGGGTAGTTCACATTCACCAGCATCAACTGATGCTTGATAATGAGTAAAGATAGGAGAAAGTAATGACACTTCAGTTTGTTGGTGTTGTTGACAGCGAAACTCAGATGCCTTGGCAGTACAACCTGCGGTTTTAACAGTCACTCCAATCATGAAATCTTGCGGGTTGGCTTGCGAATTTAACAAAGAGCCAACATGCACAGCGAGCGCTTTTTCACGGCTAGTCCCATTAAAGGCTAATGCCCTAGTGAAAACTGATGCAACTTGCGCCATATGGACATTACATAAGGCTAAGATAATATCTTCTTTGCTGGTGAAATGGTTGTAGACAGTACCTTTTGAGTAAGGCAGTTTTTTAACTAGCTTATCGATGGTTAAAGCTGCTTCACCTTCGTTGCGGATAATTCCTTTGGCACAGTCGAGCATTTCTTGCTCTCGAGCATCTTTTTCTGGTCGGCTAAAAACTTTAGGGCTCATAATGTTATTTTTTTTTGACGATCCGTCAAAGATAAGCGCTTATTGTTTCGATGTAAAGTAAAAAGAGATTTATTTTGACGAATCGTCACTTTTTACTTTTGTTTATAGTTCAATCCTAAGTAAATGGGGCGTTTTTGGAAAATCTGTTCAGCGTGTGATTTCATCATGTTGTCTATCCGTTGCCTGAATGACCCCACTGTGCATGTTGCGAGTGGCCTACATTCCATCAGGAATGTCCGCTAGCGCCACAGAGTACTTAACTCTATTTTGGTTTGTAGCTAAAAACTATTAGCTAAATGTAGATGCCAACTCGGCGTTATAGGCGGACTTTCCCTTCGCTATTCCTAGTAAGGGGGTTGTATTGAAGCGCTTCAGCAGCACTTATCAGTTCGGGATTTTATAGTGCTTAAATTTCTTTTTTTTGCAGCAAAAGGGATAAGCCTAGAAATAGGTTCAGAACCGTCAGATATGTTTTATGATCGGGCTCCACGACGCTGCAATTATGCAGCAGCTCAGTTAGGAAAATTTGCGCTATGTTTCAATATTAAAACGCAGCTTCAGAGTTGAGCTTTTTTGTGGTTTTTACTACTTAACGGTTAGCGCGAAAACGAGTCAGCGCAATACCACTGAGAATAATAACCAAAGCAACAATGCTCGACGACTCGACTGGTTCTGACAATACATAAGCCCCAGTAAAAAATGCGACGACTGGTATCATATAGTTAATAGTCGATAGAAAAGTTGGCCCGGCACGATCTATCACTGCGAACAACATCAACGTTGCAATTGCCGTTGGGCCAATGCCCAGCCAAATTGTCGAACTCAAGGCGATGGTCGAAATCTCGGCACTGCTGGCCGGTACCACATACAACCAAATCGGAAAAACAACAACCGTCGCGGCAATCAGTACACCAGAAGTATTAATGAACGGATTTAGCTTTGGTAAACGCCGCACCAAAATTGCATTAACAGCATAACTACTCGCCGCGATAAAAATGGCGATGCCTCCATAAGCGGCTTGGCCACCACCTTCGAATACGGGGCCGAGTAATACCGCAATACCACCAATGCCAAAAGTGAATCCCAGTATTTTATACCGATTCAGATTCTCTCCGTCGACCAGATAATGGGCTAGTAGCATCGTAATCAGTGGCATGGTCGCCATGATCATACCGGCAATGCCCGAGTTAACCGACAACTGCCCCCAGGATATAAGAAAAAAAGGCAGCACATTGCCGACTATTCCCATTGCCAAAAAGGCCAGCCAGGCCCTAGCAGTGAAGGGCAAACTTAGCCCTTTGGCATAAACCACCAACGTTAATATCAACGCGCCAATAAGCACGCGGTAGAAAACAATCGTCAATGGATGCAGGCTCTCGACCGAAATCGAGATAAACATAAATGAAGTGCCCCAAAGCAAAACTAAGCCCATTAACAACAGCCAGTTGATCAATGTTGTTCTATCAAGCATAACAGGAGGCACTTTTTGAGTGGCGCATTGGAGATGTCCTAGATTTAATCAACTTGTAATTGGGCATTGTCTCGATACAGATCGAGCGCTTGTGGGTTGGCGAGTGAGTGAATATTTTTAACGACTCGATTATGCACGACTTCACGAACCGCTAACTCCACTATCTTGCCTGATTTGGTGCGAGGAATTTCGGCCACCTGAATCACCTTGGCGGGCATGTGCCGAGGTGTACATTTTTCTCTAATCGTTAGCCTTATTTTTGCTATTAGTGCATCGTTTAATGCTAAATCGGGTCGCAGCACAACAAACAGTACCACGCGCACATCTGAGTCCCAGTCTTGACCGATTACAATGCTTTCGATCACTTCTTCGAGTTGCTCAACATGACGATAAATTTCAGCCGTGCCGATACGTACCCCACCCGGATTTAGCGTCGCGTCTGAACGCCCATATATAGTGACGCCGCCATGATCATTCAGCATCACATAATCGCCGTGATGCCATACATTTTCAAAATGGGCAAAATAGGCGTTATGATATTTCTGACCATCGGCATCACCCCAAAAATACACCGGTTGGCTGGGGAAAGTTTGCTTGCAGACTAGCTCACCTTTTTGGTTCCTGATCGATACGCCCTCATCATCAAACACATCGACCGCCAAACCTAAACCACGGCATTGGCTCTCGCCCCGATAGACTGGCAGTATCGGGCAACCCAGTACAAAGCATGAAACGATATCAGTGCCGCCTGAAATTGACGATAGGCAGACATCTTGTCTGATACTGTCATAAACATAATCGAAGCTTTCCGGCGCTAATACCGACCCGGTGGACCAAATGGTTCGAAGCGAACTCAAATCGTAATTTGAACCTGGCGTTAAGTGGTTCTTTTTAAGCGCATCGATATACTTCGCCGACGTACCAAACTGGGTTAGTTTAACCGACTCGGCATAATCCCAAAGCACGTTGCCATCAGGATAAAAAGGTGACCCGTCATACAGCACTAATGATGCCTTGCAAGCCAATGCGCTCACCAGCCAATTCCACATCATCCAGCCACAGGTAGTGAAATAAAAGGCACGATCACCCGGTCGAATATCGCCGTGTAGCATCTGCTCTTTTAAATGTTGTAACAACACGCCACCGACCCGGTGCGTAATGCACTTGGGTTTTCCAGTGGTACCGGAGGAATACAACACATACAAAGGATCGTTAAAATTGCTCGGGTAGAAATCGATCTTATCGACAGGATTAGCAATAATGTCATCCCAGTTAGTCACTGAGGAATCGCTGCCTAATCCAGCGAAATTGACCAGAATCGTACCTTCAAGACTTGGTAGAGCCGCCGTAATGTTTTTAACCTTACCTGATAAGTCTATTTTTTTACCATTGTAAAAGTATCCATCCACCGTAAATAAAAATCGGGGCTCCGTTTGGCCAAAGCGATCGATGACACTTTCTTCACCAAAATCGGGGGAGGTCGAAGTCCATATCGCTCCAATGCTAGTAGCTGCCAGCATCGCGACGACCGTTTCAGGTATGTTTGGCATATACGCCGCAACTCGGTCACCTGCCTGGAGTCCATTAGCGCGAAGCCACTCGGCGAGGCTGGCAACCTGGCAATATAGCTGTCGATAAGTTAAGTGATACTCGACCTGATCTTCAGCCCGAAAGAAAATCGCTATGTCATCGCTATTGTTACTTGAAGGCCCACGCAACAAGTTTTGTGCAAAGTTGAGTTTAGCATCGGGGAACCACTGCGCTTTCTCGATATCATCCCCATCGATTAAAATTCGTTCGCCCTTTTCTCCAACCACTTCGGCAAAATCCCACAGTGTTGACCAGAAGCTTTCTTTTTCTTCGACTGACCAATCGTACAGTTCATCGAAGGACTGAAACGAAAGGCCATATTGATAGTTTACATTTTCAATGAATTGGGTGATCAACGCATCGTCTATCAGTTGTGCGCTCGGCTGCCAGAGCGGTGTTAGTTGACCCATATCGATGATCTACCACGAGTAATTTTAGTGGCAGAATTCTAGCATTGAAAACAAATATCCCGTTAGCAAACATTCGCTGATAGACCTGTGTCGAAGTAACTCTGAATGACTCGGAATTTATGCAATTCCGACGCTGGAGAAAAGTGACTTACGCGCCAACTCATCAAGCGAAACGATGGCCAAAGGCATTAATATTCGGAACCTGCCTGATTTAGGCGAATATATTCACTCACACAATATGAAGTCCTTACCCCATCATCAAAGCCTCATTATCCCGCAACAGCCTCGTTATAAACTGGCAAACAGCATCTACCCGCGCCACATCCCGCAAGTCCTCGTGCACCATCAACCAAAAACTGCGCTGCACTAATATTTGATCCGGCAACACCGCCACCATCTGCGGGTCATTCGCGGCCATAAAACAATGCACCAATCCAAGCCCTACACCACTGCGTATTGCATTGTATTGTGCGTTCAAATTAGTACTGCGAAACACCACATGGGCGTTCTTGAAGGTGCTTTCGAAATAGCGTAGTTCGGGCATTTCTATCAAATCATCGATGTAACTAACAAATTCATGTTGGGCCAGGTTGTCTATGCTCATGATTTTGGAGTGGTTCGCGAGATAGTCACTTGAGCCATACAACTTGAGCCGATAGTCACACAGCTTCCAGCCTTTTAAGCGGCCACTCTCGGGTCGTGAAAACGTAATGGCGATATCGGCCTCGCGTTTTGACAGACTAGTGCGGCGTGTGTCGGCCATGAGTTCTATTTCGATATCTGGGTGCTCTGCCCTAAATTCGCCAATATGCCGCGCAATGACCTGCGCACCAATACCTTCTGAGGTGGATATCCGCACCGTGCCACTCAGTCGCGCATCCTTGCCTGATAATGCCTGATAGAGGTTATTAGATTGGGATTCAATGTTTTCGGCCATCGGCAACAAGCGCATACCAGCGTCGGTTAACTGGTAACCGGTCGGTGACTTATCAAATAGGCGGGCTTGGAGTTGTTTTTCTAGTGAGGCAATTCGGCGGCTGACCGTGGTGTGGTCTACCTGTAAGCGCAGCGCTGCTTTCACGAGCTTGCCCTGGCGTGATAATTCGAGGAAATAACGTAGGTCATTCCAGTCGTACATGGCAACCTCTGTGTATTTTTGCAGAATGAATCTGGATTATACCCTATAGATACGCATAAATATCAGGTCTATACTGGCTGCCAGTATCACCCATTCACTCAAAATTAATTGGAGATCCACCATGAGCCAAGCGACACCTGAGCTTTACGAGCTTTATCATTTTATCAATGGCGAGAAAGTCGCCGGTACTAGCGGACGGGTAGGCGATATTTACAACCCAGGCTTGGGCGTTAAGTCGGCTGAAGTGCCATTGGCTTCTACATCTGAAGTCGAGTCTGCCATCGCTGTTGCACAGGCTGCTTTTCCTGCATGGTCTGGCATGTCTGTTTTAGCCCGTTCACGCATTATGACAAAATTTGTGCATTTGCTTTATGAGCACCAGCACGAGTTAGGTGAATTGGTCGGCAAAGAACACGGCAAGGTGATCGAAGATGCGATGGGTTCTGTGTTGCGTGGTATCGAAGTCGCTGAATTCGCTTGTGGTGCGCCACATGCTCAAAAGGGCGAGTTTTCCGACAATGTGGCTACTGGTATTGACATTTACTCAATGCGAAAGCCATTAGGTGTTGTTGGCTGTATTACGCCATTTAACTTCCCAGCGATGATTCCATTATGGATGGCAGGCATGGCTTTGGTTACGGGTAACACGATTGTTATGAAGCCTTCTGAGAAAGATCCTTCTTGCCCATTGCGTATCGCCGAGTTGTTCCACGAAGCGGGTGGCCCAGCTGGCGTATTTAATATCGTGAATGGCGATAAAGAAGCTGTAGACGCATTGTTAAATGATGACCGCATCAAAGCGATTAGTTTTGTTGGCTCTACGCCAATTGCGCAATATGTTTACGCGACCGCAACTGCCAATGGCAAACGCTGCCAGGCAATGGGTGGTGCAAAGAACCACATGCTGATCATGCCAGATGCTGATCTTGAAGATGTAGCCAATGCGCTAATGGGTGCTGCTTATGGTTCGGCTGGCGAGCGTTGTATGGCTATTTCGGTTGGTGTTTGTGTCGGTGATGAAATCGCTGACAAGTTAATCGAAATTCTAAAGCCTCGAGTTGAAGCACTGCGCATCGGACCAGCCCATCAAACAGGTCTTGAAATGGGTGCTCTAATTACTAAAGAACATCGCGAAAAGGTAATGAATTACATTCAAATGGCTGAAGACGAAGGGTCAACCTTGGTTGTCGATGGTCGTGGTTTTGTTTGTGAAGGCTATGAGAGCGGCTACTTTCTGGGTGGCTCACTGATTGATCATGTTAAGTCTGATATGACTTCTTACAAGGAAGAGATATTTGGCCCTGTGTTGCAAATCATGCGCGTCGGATCATTCGACGAAGGCATGGCGCTAGCCAGTGATCATGCATATGGCAACGGTACTTCTATCTTCACCAAAAATGGTGCGGCGGCTAGAACTTATGCTGATAAGGTTGAAGTTGGTATGGTTGGTATTAATGTGCCAATCCCTGTGCCACTAGCATTCCATAGTTTTGGTGGTTGGAAGGCCTCTTCTTTTGGTGACCATAATCAATATGGTATGGAAGGCTTACGTTTTTACACCAAGGTTAAGACTGTCACGGCTCGCTGGCAGGAAAAGGGCCTTGATGTTGAATTCTCATTGCCTGTTTTAAAGTAGGTTGATTTTGCCACCGAATGCCTAGTCGGCATTCGGTGGCTGTTATTTAGAATTAGGTGATTAGCTGTTGGCATTGTTGGGGTTCGTACCTCACCACCAACCTACGAAAATGTGGCAATGGTATCTCCTGTTATCATAGTCTTACAAATCCTTGCTATTTTTTTACCATCACTTTTTCGTTGATTATATGCGCTACAGTGGTTGATACTGCTCGCATTTATCGATGTAGTTTTTAGTACCAAGCGGCATCGGCACACGAGCATTGGCTATATAGTTTAATAACCGTTTCCCTTCGCGTAACAACGCCTGCCCCTTTCCTGTATGCATCAGCAATAATTGATCCGCATCATCTGGCAGTTCGGGCTCGAAAGTATCTAGTGCTTCTGCAAGCGCTACAAAATTCGGCCAAATTCGAAAGATTATGACGTCCTTTTTCATTGTTTCTGCCACCTGTTTTGATGCATCAGCATAATCTTGAATGGTAGGCTCGCAGGCAGCGAATAGCTCATTTTCGCTAAACGTGCTAATCATCTGATCACGAATCACGTCGATATCGCGCTTGCTCTGCGCTATTTTAATAAATCGAGATTCATAGAAATCGGTCGGCGTCATCGTGAAGGCCTTAAAAGGCTCACCCCAAATTTCGTCGATCCCTTCACAGCCAGAATAATGTTTAACTTGTTTACCTAATGCGAGCGCTTCTTGAAAGCAGGCACTACATTGGCGCATTAATTCATTGTCACGGCTCACTTGTACACCCAGCTCACCTAAATCTACTATAGAGGTAAACAAATCTGTCGCTCGATGAAACAAAGATCCAGCGAGCATTGCTGCATTCACTCGCTTGCGTGCAGGGTTAGTTTCTAATTCGTATGCCATTCTGGCCTGATCAAGATTTTTACCCGGTGTGCATATACCTGCCTCGGTATGGTGGAATGCGCGGCGGGTTAAGCTATCGATGAGTAGTTTTCGATTGCCTAAGGTATCGGACAAAGGCTTGTAATAACGTATCCAGTAACCGTAGTAATAAACATAATCGCTTTCATCGATGGTTAATCGAGTACCATTCGCGGGGGGTTTATTCATGACGTCAGTGCTAAAAGAGCAAACATTGGATTGATACAATTATGTCAAAATTTGTAATGACATCATAAATCAATCCTGTTGAATCATCCATAAAATGTCCCCGTCTAATTCACATTATCGCCCAAAAGGCGCTGATGCTCTGTAAAGAGAGCAGCTAACTGTCTAGCGCTTTACAGGTACACCTTTTATATAGCGCTATTCTTGATAATATTTTGGCTTTTATTTCTGCTAGCTCATGCTATGAGCCTAAATGAGCTTATAATCGTTTTAACGTGAGACCAAACACTACCGCTCAGGAGCACCATCAGGCATGGCTTTATCGATTGTTAGCTCTAACCGTGTAGAGACACTTCAGCAAAGCTTGTCGTATCGCATTTGTTCACAAATGTTGAGCGACCCTTTTGAGCCTGAGGTCATTATTGTTCCCACTTTTGCGATGGCAAGATGGCTTAATTTAAAAATTGCACAGCAACAGGGCGTTGCAGCCAATATTGAGTACCCTTTACCATCGGCCTGGATTTGGCAACTTGCTACTTCAGTGCTAGAAGATGCCCCAAAGCAAGACCCGTTATCACACGACACAATGAGCTGGAAAATATTTCAATGCTTGCCAGAGTTAATCAACAACACTGAATTTGAATCCATTAGTCGCTACCTGACACTAGATGCTTCTGGTGTGAAACGCTGGCAGTTATCAACTCGTATCGCTGACGTTTTTGATCGTTATCAACATTACCGCCCAGAAATGATTCGATTGTGGTCCAAGGGTTCGGAGACTCATTGGCAGGCAACGCTTTGGCGCGTCTTAATCGAAGATCAAAATCAGCACTACCGTAGTTTGGTACTCGATCAACTGCTGGTGGCCTTGCAAGGCAATAGTGATAAAGCCTGCCTACCCGAAAGAGTTAGCTTGTTCGTATTGTCGAGCTTGCCACCACGTTTTATCGACCTGATTCATGCGCTTGCCAAGCACACCACGGTGACGCTTTATCTTCATAGTCCAACGGATCAATACTGGGCTGACTTGAAAAATCAAAAGTCACAGTTGCAGTTACGTCTTGCAAAACCACAACAGGCGCAATACTTCGAAGCTGGCAACGAGTTACTCACCTCTTGGGGTCGGCAGGGCCAAACCATGCAGGACTTGCTACTCGATAATAATGGCCTAGTGACAAATGAATCGGATGCCTATCAGACACCGAATTGCTCGACGTTATTGCAATCACTTCAGCAGAGTATTTTCGATCTTGATAATACGCCTGTGACTATGCTTGCGGATGATTCGCTCTCAGTACATATCTGCCATAGCCCAATGCGCGAGTGTCAGGTTTTACACGATGAACTACTCAAGTTGCTTCAACAAAATCCGACATTAAAACTAGAGGATATATTGGTGATGGTGCCTGACATCAGCCGCTATGCGCCTTATATAGAGGCTGTTTTTCAAACCAGTGACCATAAAGCCCAACCGGCACTTGCATGGAATATCTCCGACATTACGCTAGCCGATGAACACCCTCTAATCCTAACTTTTTTACAATTGCTAAAACTACCACAAAGTCGTTTTTCATTGTCTGAGGTTCTCTCGTTATTAGACATAGACGAAGTGAAGAACCAGTTTGATATTGACGAGCAGACCTTACAGAGCATTCGCAGCTTACTAAATGATGCTCAAATTCGTTGGGCTATAGACGCACAACACAAGCAGCAATTAGGTTTACCGCCGACCATCGAAAATACTTGGCAACAGGCAAAACAACGGTTATTCGCTGGATATGCAATGGCGGGTGACGACTATTGGAATGGCATCGCCGCTCTATCGCAAACGCAGGGCGAACGTGCTTTGCATATGGCTAAGTTTTGGCATTTATTCGAACGCTTACAACATTGGCGAAAACGATTAACCCAACCACAAAGTGCGCAAGGCTGGCAAATGTCGTTACTGTCTTTGATCGATGCGTTTTTCCTTGAATTGGGTGGACGTGATGGTCGCCTGCAACACATTCGCGATGTTGTTGCGGAGCTTGGTAGCGCCAATCTGAATACCGGAGTTAATAATACTAGCTCCAGCAGTAGCGAACACAGCCTGTCGTCAGAACTGGTTAGTTTTTGGATGGAGCAGCAGCTAGCCTCTCAGGAAAAGCCTGGCAGACTATTTTCGGGCGGTATTACTTTTTGTGGTATGCGCCCCATGCGCTGTGTGCCATTTGAAGTGATCTGCCTGCTCGGTATGAATGACGGTGACTTCCCGCGTCGCGAAACGGGTGTTGACTTCGACCTTATGAAAAATAGCTGGAAACCAGGTGACCCGCTAAAAGGTGACGAGGATAGATACCTCATGCTCGAAACCTTATTGTGTACTCGCAACAGCCTTTATATTAGCTACTGTGGCCGCAGCCTAAAAGATAACGGCGAATGCATGCCTTCAGTATTGGTGCGTGAACTATTGGATTTCGTGGATCTTCATTTTCAATCAGACCTTATTAATAACGTAAGCATGAGTAGTCAAATCACCACGACTCACCCTATGCAGGCATTCTCAGATTCAAATTTCACGTTACCGCTACAAGGTTATAGTCAGTATTGGTGTGATATTGCCAATCAATTAAATCAACCAAAGTCACCTGCGTTAATGCAGGACTGGTCACAACAAACCATAGCCGCGGTATCTGAAGATATTATTCACGGTAGCCTCGAATTGGTTCAACTCTGCCGCTTTTTGAAGCATCCTATCGAATACTTTTTCCGCCAACGACTCAAAATTTATCTTTATTCGGAGGAGGCGGCTGTCGATGAAGAGGCTTTTGATCTAGCTGGGCTGGAAAAATGGCATCTCAAGCAACGTCTCGCAAACGATTATCTAAACCAAGTTGAGACCAGTTCTCTACAGTTATCAGCCGAAGGCCTATTACCACATGGCCCAGCGGCAAATAGCAGCATTTCTGCCATTGCCAATGCTCAAGAGAGTTTGTTACTGCAACTAGAGCCCTATTATGGTGTAAAGCCAGAGCCTAGAAATATCATCTTAACGTTCAATACTATCCCCAACATTAGCACTGACGCTGGACTTGAATTGCATGGTTCGGTTGGAGGTTACTACCCCAAACTCGGCTTAATGGAATTCACCAGTAGCAAAATGCAGGGTAAGCATTTTCTATCGCTTTGGGTTAAACACCTTGCGATGTGCGCGACAAATCAATTCAATAAAGACGAAACAAGCTGTTTAATCAGTGGTGATCAAACCCTAACTTTTTCACAAATTGATGCTCAAATGGCTCAGGTGCAGTTGCAAGATTATGTCAGTTTATTTCAGCAAGGCGCTCAACTGCCACTGACTATTTTTCCTGCGGCTAGTTATGCCTTTGCTAAAAGCTTTAGCCCAAAGGGTGATGCTGAAAAAGCCATCGGTGCGGCCTATAAAGTCTGGCACAGTAGCAGCTGGGGAGACTACGCGACAGGCGATATCGATGACCCTTATGTCAAATTGGCATTACGCAATAATTTGCAAGACCCTCTCACCACGGAACAATTTCAAAACCATGCACAAACGCTCTATCAACTGGCGTTAAGCAACGGTGACTTTTCGTGATTAGTAATCAGCCAGAAATACTCAATGCTGAAAACATGCTGAGTATTGATCTTAATGGCATTAAGCTAATTGAAGCCAGCGCAGGCACCGGTAAAACGTATACCATTGCCAATCTATATTTACGCTACATTCTGGAAGGCAGGACGCCCTCAGAGGTTTTGGTCGTCACCTTTACCAATGCCGCCACAGAGGAATTACGTGGGCGTATTCGAGCCAGGCTATTTCAAACCCTTCAGTTATTTGAATCGTCTTTTGAGTCGCCTATTAACTCGCCAGACCAGTTCCTAAATGAACTGGTTAAACAATGGCAAGGTTTTGACGGCGACAAGCAGTCTTTATGGTTTGACCGATTACAACTGGCACTTCGTTGTATGGATGAAGCATCGATTTGGACAATTCATAGTTTTTGTCAACGCGCGATGCAAGATCACGCTTTGCAAAGTAACCAGTTTTTTGAAACCCATTTGATGACCGATGATCGGCTGCTTTGGGAGCAAGCAATAAAAGACTGGTGGCGTACCCACAGTTATTCATTAAACCAGTCTAATTGGGGTTTATTTGAATCGTCGCTTGGCGGTATCGAAAGCTTCATTAAGCTTCAAAAAGAAATCCGTAACAGCCATGCCGTTAAGTGGGTTCCGGCTATCAATAAGACATTAGCTGATTTGTATTTAGAATGGCGCGCGCTCGATGGTGCCGTTAGTCAATTGGCTCTGGCATGGCAAGCTGACCGTGATTCGATAGCTGATATTTTACTTAATTCAAAGGCCTTGGCGCGTGGCGCTAAGTTGCCGTATCACAAAAACAATCTTGAAGGCTTTCTTAGTGAAATTGACCACTGGTTGGCATCAGATCAACCACTCGCCATACCCAGCCAAGCCCAGTATTTAAGCACCACTGAATTGCATAACAACTCAAAGCCTAGCCAAAAAGGTAAGGATGCCAACTTGGATCATGCGTTCTTTTTGGCTATGGATGAGTTTTTTGGGCAGGTAGCTCAGATTAAATCAGACTTCCGTTCAGCAGCGTTATTGACCGCTTTCGAGTATTCGACAAAAAACGTGCTCCAACAAAAACTCGAAAGCCGCTCACTCGCGTATGACGACCAGCTAAGCCTGCTACTCGATGCACTGAGAAAGCCTGAATCAAATATCTTGATATCCGATCTTCGGGCGCATTTTCCGGTCGCGATGATCGACGAGTTTCAAGATACCGATGCGACTCAATATGAAATATTTGAGCGACTGTATTTTTCGCAAGACAATCTAAGCCTAACCATGATTGGTGATCCAAAGCAGGCAATTTACAGTTTTCGTGGCGGTGACATTTTCACCTACATGAAAGCTCGTAATGCGCCAGAGGTGAGTCTTTGGTCGCTTAAAACGAATTGGCGCTCGCAGCCAGATTTGATTAAGGCAGTAAACTGCTTTTTCTACAGTCGCGAAGCTCCTTTTATTTATGATAAGGCCATTAGCTTTACTGAAGCAGAGGCAGCACCACAATCGTCAGCCACCGGCCTTGAACTTAACGGCTTGCTGCAATCACCGATTACGCTTTGGCATATTCCACTGACTGAAGAAAACAAGACTTTTGCGAAAAATTTGGTCAGTCAGAGACTAAATGAAGCAACCGCGAACGAGATAGTCACGCTCATTTGTGCAGGACAAAAGGACAACGCTGGCTTTGGCAAACATTCCTTGCGCAGTGGTGATATTGCCGTGTTAGTTCGGACCTCTCGTGAAGGTGATGAACTTCGCCGCGTGCTTTCGAGCAAGGGCGTCAAGTCTGTCACGATTGGCAAGGATAAAATTTTCGATAGTGAAGAAGCCCATGCTTTATATGATTTGTTGCAGGCCGTTGGACACTATACCGACCGCCGAAGTTTACGTCAGGCGCTCGCCAGCTCGTTGCTAGGACTAGATTATCAAGGTATCGCTAACAAAGTTGACGATGCCGACAGTTGGCAACAGTGGATTGGTGTGTTTCGTGATTTACATAAGCTTTGGGTCGACAAGGGTTTTATTGCCATGTTTCAGCCATTGCTGCATCGGCTCGAAATTGGCCAAACACTGGCAGTATCTGAAAACGCTGAACGCCAGCTGACTAATTTGCTCCACCTTGGTGAAGTATTGCAGCAACAATCACGGCTTTGTGCGGGCATCGATAGCCTGCTGGCATGGTATCAAAAACAGATGACGGAGACCGATACCGATGAAGCCGAACTACGCCTCGAAAGTGATGCGGCACTGGTTAAGATCGTCACTATCCACAAGAGCAAAGGGCTTGAGTATCCTGTCGTGTTTTTGCCTTTTCTGTGGAGTTGTCGCGCGGGTAACTATAAGCCGAAAGACTTAATAAAGTTTCACGATGATGAATTAAACCCCGTTATCGACATTGGCAGCAACCGCCGAGAACAACACCAATGTCTTGCCGAAAAAGAACGCTTAGCCGAAGATTTACGCCTGCTCTACGTTGCGCTAACACGTGCCCGTAGCAAGGTTTATTTAGCCTGGGGTGATGTTGGTAATGCAGTCAGTAAAGGACAGCCTTATCAATCCGCGCTGGCATATTTACTGCATTCGGAGCAAAGCCCCGACGACTTAACCATGCAACTCCCCTGTGGATTCACAGACTCTGCGGTCATACCTGCCGGACTTGAAAGGCTGTCGTTGAAAAGTGAAGGTCGAATAGAAGTGTTGCCGTTACCGGAATTAACAGACTCGCTGCATAAAGAGCTTGATAGCAAACAAGCCATGCTGCTCGCCCCAACAGCTTACGAAGCGCAAAAGGTAACGGCGTGGCGCATTGCTAGTTTCTCTAGTTTAACTCGGGATGTACATCAAGTTTCATATCGAGGGTCGAGTGTCACAGGAAACGACCCTATTTTAAATTTCCCTGCGGGTAGTCATGCTGGTTTGCTCCTGCACCACCTACTCGAAGAGCTAGATTTTGGCGCTGACATCGCGGAGCAATGTGCTCGGCTTATACCTAGATTTGCACCCCGATTTGGGCTTGATGCGCCTGAGCATCACAAAACCTTGGTTGATTGGATTGAGCAAGTTGTGTTAACCGAACTCGATAG
>JBLHID010000067.1:0-14933 GCA_047615545.1 Polaribacter sp. | reverse complement strand
CATGGTATCCGAGCGTGTGAAAAGTTTTTTCCTACCTAACTGTACTCGTGTAAAACAAAAATACTAAAATCGGCATGACCGAATCATCGTCCATCGGATAGCTATGTTTTGGTTTTGGCCAAAGTACGAAGAATAATTAGAAAAGCCTAACTATGTGCAAATTCATTCACCTTTTTACCTAGTCTGTTTTTCTTAAAGGACATTGAGAATTTCCATCTAGTTCTGAAGTTTCTAAAAATTGGGTGTCTTATTGATCTATTATTATCATTTATTGATTATCAAAAATTGTTGAGGTTGTTGGGAATTTTGCTAATAAGAAGGAGACTTATGGAATATTGGAGATGATTTTGAAAAATTGACATATGTGGGTGTGGCTTTTATGCTTCCTATTATTTTTCCAGCAGAAGAAGATGGAGGTCCTTAACGGCGAGTTGGCAGTGCAGAATGCGCTGTTGGCTATAGAAAAAAGAATGTGGAGGACGCTAATCGGGCCAAGACTACCTTCCTCGCCACCATGAGCCCCGAGATCCGCACGCCGATTAACGGAATCGTGGGAATGCTAGATGTACTGCGGCGCATACCCCCGGGCGATGAGCATGATCAACGATTCAGCATTTATCCTGCTGACTATTATTGATGAGATTCGGACTTCTCCAAAGTTGAAGCAGGGAAGATCGAACTCGAAGAAATTTCTGTCACACTGGAAGATTTTTTTGATGGTGTTTGCCAAACGCTGTTGCCAATTGCTGCAAAGAAAAATATCGACCTCATCACATTCTGCGACCCAGAGTTACCACAATATTTGGCAGTTCCGGGCCGGGTCAGGCAGATTACTTTTGCCATGCCATTAGGGAACATTGAAAATGTCAGTAAAACTATCGCAACAAGAATTGAAAACATACCAAGAAAGTGGCTGGCTTGTGCCAGACTATACATTGCCGATGGGTTTGCTGGATGAAATGCGCTGTGAGTACGATGTCTTACTGGAAAACAACAGGCATCTCGAATCCAATATCATGTTGGCTCCTCATCAAACCAATGGTGGATCACAGGGTGTCGTGGGATCAGAAAAATGGCTAGAGTTTGCTACCCATCCTGCTTTGATGGAAATTGCCGGGCAGTTAATAGGTGATGATATTATTCTGTGGGGAACCACGATATTTGGGAAACCGGCCCATAACGGGAAGAAAACACCATGGCATCAGGACGGCGACTATTATCCCATTCGACCTCTGGAGACATTAACGCTGTGGATTCCGCTAGATGATGTGACGCCCGATAATGGGGCGATGCGTTTCATTCCTGGCTCCCATCAGGCTCATGAATTGTTCTCCCATTCCCGACGAGAAGGTGGTGACATGACCATCAATTTGGTCTGCGATGAAAAGCATTTCGACGAGTCGACCGCAGAGGATTTAATCCTCAAGGCGGGGCAAGTCTCGTTCCATGATGTTTATATGATTCATGGCTCCAAAGCGAACCGAACTGATAAACGTCGCGCTGCCTTTGTTGTCCGCATGATGCCAGCGTCGTCATACTATGATCATGCCCTTGGTGCAAAGATGGGCACTCAACATGCGGCCCACGGATACGGAACACGACCACTATATTTAGTTCGCGGCAAGGACGTCTGCGGTAAAAATAATTTTTCCATTGGTCACTAGGCCTAGAGAGCAGTCATCATGATCGATAGTCTCGGTATCATTGGCACAGGGCACCTATCAGAATTTGTCTGTGAGGGGCTTCGAGAATCCGGCTGGACTCATGAGCTAGTCGTGTCGCCACATAATAGGGCTCAAGCCGAGTTTTTTCATCGGCGGTTTGGCGCAAGTATCGCTGAGACGCATCAGCAGCTTGTTAATCGTACCAAGGCTGTATTTGTTGCGGTTAGGCCTGCACAGATCAAGCAGGCTTTATCCGATATTATCTGGCCGGTTCATCAAACACTCATATCGGCAGCGGCTGGAGTAAAGATTTCGGACCTAAAAGGGTTTGCCACCGATACAAACGTCGTTCGGGTCATGCCGATATCTGCCGCCGCCCTGATGGCTAGTCCAACCGCCATGTTTCCCAATCACCCGCAGGTTGCAGAATTATTGGCCCAGGTGGGATCGGTGATTCCATTAGAGAGTGAATTAGAGTTTGATGCCGCTACTGCGAATGCGGCTGCCTATGGTTGGTACTTTGCGCTAATGGACGAAATTATGCAGGCAAACGTTCGTGCTGGTCTCTCTCCCGTTTCAGCAAAACGAATATCGGTAGAGACACTTGCGGCGGCTGCCAAAGTCTCTTTGGCGAGCACAATAGATAGCGAGGCAATTTTAGAGCGTCTCGCAACGCCAGGAGGAATTACAACGCAAGGCCTGGAGATACTCAAACAGCAACAGGCGATAAAGTGCTGGAGTACTGCTTTTGACGCGGTTGTTCAACGCCTCACAGTCAGCCAAGAGTGACACGCCTTGAACGTCATAACTTTGTTTCGGTCATACCGACAAAGCATTCGGAGATGAATTTGATGGCCTCAAATAAACCACCAACAGCCTCTGAGGTTGCTTTTCCACCATCAATTCTTGTAATTAGTCATCGTCACTGTGGTGCAAGATGAAATCACTTGAAGTGCTTCAATCAGAGTTTCGGCAAACTGTCGCCACATTAGCCCTTGTCCCACTTCCCAATGTAAATCAGGTCATCGCTGAAGGTCGAGCAATGGCCGATCAGATAGATATGGGTCAATCACGTTTTCTCGATAAATTTGGCTGCAGCTCTGAGGCCGAATACAAAACCCAGTGCGTCAAAGATGGTCGTATTATGTACCACGCGCATATCGGCATGAATGATGCGCAGGCGACAGTGGCGGCCCTGCGACAGCTTGACTCGGTTGCCAAGGCGAACGATTTTCGTATTGATAGGGCTGGGTTTGCACTCGACCGTCGCATGGGCTTACCCGCGGAAAGGCGTGATGCGCAACCCGCCGAAACCGGCCCGATGCTCGCCAATCACGTCGACTGGGATCAACTCGCACAATGTGCTGATATTCAGCCGCATATGGGTGATTTTATGATAGGACAACCAGCATCCGTTGCCAACACAGTGCATGCACTTCGCGCTGGCTGCACTACCATAGGCAACCTCTCACAGTTTTTCACATTTGAAGCGCCCGGTTGGCGTGACACGACATTCACTACCACTGAAACCGTTAAAGCCATTGGTATACTCGGAAAGTTGCGCGATAGAGGTACGTTACTGCACTCCTATCTTGAAGATGGCTACGGTGCACTATTCGAAGACTGTGCCACCGTCGCCGGTTGGGCATACATGGAGAAGTATATTGTCGAAGAGTTACTTGGAGCAAAGCTGAGTCACTGTATCGGTGGGCTCACCAGCGACCCCATTAAGCGCGCCGGTTGGGTATTTGCATTGGATAAAATTCACGCAGGTGAATGCATTGGTTCGATGATTTATGGTGACACGATTTCGTTTACTACTGACTTTAATAACAACCGAGGTGTTGTTGCGGAATATTTATTGTGGGATATTCTGGCGCAAATGCACTGCCCAACAGGACACGCGGTGCTGCCACTGCCCGTCACCGAAGCGATCCGAATTCCCTCAGCAGATGAAATTTCCGAAGCGCAATGTCTAGGGCGCCGAATAGAGCAAAGCGCAAAACGCATGTTGCCACACGTTGACTTTACAGCGGCACACGCATTTGCCGAAAGTGTATGTACCGATGGTAAACAAATTTTTGATAATGCATTGGCAGGTTTGCTCGATTGTGGAGTCGATATTCGCGACCCGTTGCAAATGTTATATGTATTAAAAAAGATGGGGCCAACTGCTTTCGAAACCCTGTTTTCAACGTCGCAGGACAATCGATTCGCGACCGATATGTTTACACTGTCACGGCGTGTTATCGATGACCATCGTAGCCTGTTCACGAGTGACGAAAATCGTGCACTACTCAAGAATCGTCGATTATTGCTGGCATCCAGTGATGTGCACGAACATGCCATCGGTGCGCTGGCAGAATTACTCAGCGAAGCAGGTGCCGAAGTGGTTAACCTGGGTGCGGAGCAAAGCACGGATCAGTTGATGGAGGCAATCAGAAAAAATCCTGTCGACGCGTTACTGATCAGTACTCACAATGGCATGGCACTCGAATATGCCCAACAACTAAAGTCCGCGATGGATGATGAGAAACTACATTTACCGGTTGTCATCGGCGGCGTATTGAATCAAAAAGTTGATGACCATGAGCTACCCGTACCGGTCGAGAAAGAGTTAGCCGCGCTCGGCTTTCATCCGACGATATCGCTACCAAATTTACCTTACTTGTTAACATCTCAAGCAGACGGTAAGCTTCAAAAAAATTAGGAACAGGAACATTTTAAAACCAATTGAAGTGTGCCTATTCTTTACGCTTACACCTTAGTCAAGCCATTCCTGAGAAAGCATTTCATGCGCTACCTCTCTGGTTGTGGTTTCTGGTTTGATACGGTCTATGGTTGACTGCAACGTCGATAGACTGAGCGAGGAATCATGGGGTAATTGGGTCAAGCTACAGTAGGCCATGGAGTCCAACAAATGAGACGATAATTGCTCGTAGACGACTCGTAGTTGCTAGCGCAATAACAGGCACCGAAAGATACTTTCAACACTTTAACTGCATTTTCCTAAATGAGAGACTAACTCACCCACTCACTCAATCTTTGGCGACTTGCGTTAGTATTCCTAGATGCTGATCCAATAAATCAGACCGACTTTTGAGTCAAAACTCCAGTTCGTGTTCAGAGCCGGTTTCAAATATACTTGGCTGGGCTATGCGGGTTTTTCGGTTGCTAATTTTTTTGATTTTTGTTGGCACTCTAAGTTTAAAAAATTCAAAATTATGTTTATATCCAACGGAAATATCGCTATTTTTCCAATGGTTTATTTATTTCTAGATGGGTATTAATTAACTTGTTGTTTCGCGAGTTTTCGAGCGAGAGTTCGGCGATGCATGCCCAGCCTTCTAGCCGTTTCTGAGATATTGAATCCGGTGTCAGCGAGTGTTTCGTGAATGTGCTCCCACTCAAGGGTTTTGATCGAGGTAGCGCGTCCGCGAATCTTTACTTCTGCATTGCCTTCAGCGCTTTTAAATGCAGCTTCAATGTCATCGGTATTGGAAGGTTTCGCAAGGTAGTAGCATGCACCCAGTTTTATTGCTTCAACTGCCGTTGCGATGCTCGCATAACCTGTCAGCACCACAATCAGCATATCAGGGTCGTGCTTGTGTAAAGCCTGAACACACTCAAGACCAGTGGCCTCACCATCTAATTTAAGATCGACCACGGCATAGCCAGGGGAATGATTTTCCAGAATACTCTGAGCGCCTTCTAAACTATTGGTACTGAGTACCGTGTAGTCGCGCCGCTCTAATGACCGCCCTAGTGTTCTCGCAAATGCGGCATCGTCTTCGATGAGTATGAGGGTTTTAGGAATACTATTTTCGTCATCTGTCATAACTTTAAGCCTCTTTTAGGCGGAGTGCGTCTAGTGGTAAGCTAAGGTTTATTTCAGCACCTCCTTCCTGACGATTGCGAGCTTCTACATCGCCACCCAAAATACGCGCAACATTGAAAACAAAAAACAAGCCCAGACCGCTGCCAGAACGACCTTTGGTAGATTGGTAGGGCTGTCCAAGGCGATTTAAAATTTCGCTGGAGAAGCCAGGGCCCCGATCAACGATTCTAATAAGTAGCCTATTGTTTTGCCGTAAAACCTCAAGACTGACCCATTCTGGAGAGGCTTCCAGCGCGTTGTCCAGAAGATTGCAGATAGTTTGTTTTAATACGGTATCTGACGCAATATCGATGTCTTCGCCAATTAAGTTTTGAAAGCTAAATTCACCGACTTTGCGTGTGGTTTGCCAATCACTGATCAATTCATCAAAAAATTCACACACCGTGGTCTCGCCAGAGGACTCACCTCGGGTCTCACCTGCAGACATGAGTATGCCGCTAACAATTGCCTTGCAGCGTTGAATTTGGATTTTCATTTCAATTACTTCTTCACCAAGATCTGGATCTGTTTTAAGAAAGGGCATGCGCTGCCAATCACCAAGAATAACCGCAATGGTAGACAGCGGTGTGCCTAATTCGTGCGCTGCCCCTGACGCCAGCAAACCCATCCGAAGAATATGATCTTCCTCTGCGGCGTGCTGACGTAATTGGGCTAGACGCGCATCATGTTCGCGGTGGGTGCGGTTTATACGATTGATAAAAATGACCAGTAAAGCGGCATTAAGGATCAAGCAGATCAATATACCCTCGACATAGAAACTGTGTATGCCGAGGTGATAATCTAGCGTTAACCCAAGTGGTCGAGCTTTCTCTGCAAGCCAGAGAAAACAGAGTGTGGCCACGCCTAGTAACGCCCATGCATAAGATGGCGCCAAAAGTACCGCAGCAAGGCCAACCTGCAACAAGTAGAGAAAAACAAATGGGTTTGTGGCACCGCCACTAAGATATAGCTGTATGGTCAGTGTGGCCATATCGACCAGTAGACCCATGAATAGCTCTGTGGTGCGCACTCGGTGTTTAAACCTTAGGGCGAGCTCGTTAAGCGCATTAAACGCGACGAGTCCACCTAGCACGCTTAACATTAGTTCCAAAGGCAGGTCTACGCCAAAGCCATAGTGGGTGACGACAATAGTCAGCAATTGACCAAGTACTGCCAACCAGCGAAGCTGCACCAGTTGGCGCATATGCTTACCGAGGGTGTCAGTATCATTACTGATAGGATAGCTGCGCAGCGGTAGGTCGTCGGTCATAATTGGCTACTGGTTGTTAACATTAACATTTGAGAGCGTGCAAACAGTATACCTACGTGTGCCGCTAAGTCGCAGCTGGTTTCAGTTCGATTTTGACCGACGATTTTCTCGAACCATAATGACGCCAGCGCCAATGATCATAATAGCTAAGCCGTACCACGTGACGGCGTAAACCATGTGGCTATTATAAAAACTAATTTTGGTAAGCCCACCGACAGGAACCTGCCCGATTTGCGCGGGCAAAGGTGGCTGTTCGAAATCTTGTTTTTCTGCGTCAATAAAATAGGGTGCTGCAATTAACTTATTGTGGGTAGCAATTGCGCTGACATCCCGTGAATACCAGCGATCCAAAATCGGCTCATTCGTTCTTAACACACTGCCTTCAGGTTCGGTCATTCGCAACAACCCCACCACCTGCTGTAAGCCTGTTAGTGGTAGCGTGGGTTGAACGCCTTGATTGATGAAGCCCCGATTAACTAAAATAATACTCTCATCGACGCGCTGAAAGGGTGTCAGCACCCAGTAGCCACTACCTAGCTCAGTTGCCGCGACGACCAAGGTGTCTTTGTCACTAAGGAATTTGCCGTTCACCGAGATCCGCAGGTACTCGTCGGCGTCTTTGCTGATAGTTTGCCATTGAGTAACGTCCGGAGCTGCCTCTGGTGATGCGTGAACTCGGGTTTCAACGCGCTGAATCAGATCGAGTTTCCAGATCCGGCGATCTAGCTGCCAGTTGCCTAGCAGAATTAAACTGACGAAACAAAATAGCCCGACGACGGCAATTGACCCTTTTATTAGCACGCTGCGTTCATGCATTGTCTAATTTTCTCACAGCATGGGTGGCAATATTCAATTGCTACCCGTTACATACCAGGCATCATATTGGCGTTCATATGGTACATAACCCACAGCGAACCAGCCAAAGTAATGAATACTAATAGCAGCGTGAAAATCAGCGAAAGCATATTCCACCCACCCTCAGAGTGAAAATTCATGTGCAGAAAGTAAATCATATGCACCACAATTTGCACTAAGGCTAAACCGAGGATAATCACGATGGTCATATTCTGCGAACTAAATACATCGGCCATGACTAACAAAAAAGGAATAACGGTTAAAATGACCGAGGCAATAAAGCCAATCATATAGCCGCTAAAGGTACTGTGTGGACCTTCTTCTGTTTGGTGATCTAGACTTTGTTGATTTTGTTCGCTCATGACATTGACCCCATCAGGTAAACGATAGTGAATACGCCGATCCAAACCACATCAAGAAAATGCCAAAACATTGATAGGCAGAATAGGCGACGACGGTTAGCGCCGGTAAGTCCATACATGCGCAGTTGAACTAGCAGCGTCACTAACCAAAGGATACCGAAGACAACGTGAAGACCGTGAGTGCCTACCAGTGCAAAGAATGCGGATAAGAAACCACTCGTTTGTGGGCCTGCGCCTTGCTGAATTAAATGATAAAATTCATAGAGCTCTAAGCCTAAAAATCCAACGCCTAATACACCTGTGATGGCCAACCAAAGCATGGTCCCCGACAATTTACCCTGCTGCATTTGTAGCATGGCAAAGCCGTAAGTAATCGACGACACCAGTAGGAAACTGGTGTTTAACGCCACTAGTGGTAGGTCAAACAGGTCAGCGCCAGTTGGCCCGCCAGCATAACTTTGGCTCAAAACACCATAAGTTGCGAATAGCGCAGCAAAGATCAGGCAATCACTCATCAGGTAGAGCCAAAAGCCCAGCAAAGTACCGTTGGCAACGTGATCATCTTCACGCACTAAAAATTCAAAGTTAGCCGGCTGCGTTACCGGCATTGCTACTGAGTTTTCCATCTTAAACAAGCACCTCGTTTTGTTTAGCCGTAAATTTTGCCTCGGCCTTCTCTACTTCTTCTACGGGTATATAGTATTCACGATTATAGTTAAATGTATGAATAATAATGGCGATCAGCAGTGCGACAAAAGTTAAACCTGCGATCAACCACATATGCCAAATCATCGCAAAGCCAAACACAGCGCTGATACCGGCAAGCACAATACCCGCTGCGGTGTTCTTGGGCATATGTATAGGCACAAAGCCAGTGGTAGGTCGAACAAAACCATTGGCTTTCATATGCCACCACGCGTCGATGTCATACACTCGCGGCGTAAACGCAAAGTTGTACTGAGGTGGTGGTGACGAGGTTGACCACTCTAAAGTGCGGCCATGCCATGGATCACCAGTCTTATCACTCAGCGCATCGCGTTTTTTATAGCTGACATAAAGTTGGATAATAAAACAAAGAATACCTAACCCAACTAACAGCGCGCCACCCAGTGCAATCTGGAACCAAATCTGTAGTGACGGATCATCGAAACGACTCATGCGTCGCGTTACACCCATGAAACCCAGTAGATAGAGCGGCATAAATGCGAGATAAAAGCCAATAAACCAACACCAGAATGACGCTTTACCCCAAAACGGATCGAGCTTGTAACCGGTAACTTTGGGGTACCAATAGGTAACAGCGGCAAAGGTACCAAAGACCACGCCACCGATAATGACGTTATGAAAGTGAGCAATCAGAAACAGGCTGTTATGCAGTACAAAGTCTACCGGTGGTACTGCCAGTAACACGCCAGTCATGCCACCAATAATGAATGTAATCATAAAACCGATGGTCCATAACATAGGTACGTCAAAATGGATGCGACCGCGGTACATGGTGAACAACCAGTTAAATAGTTTCGCACCTGTCGGTATTGAAATAATCATGGTGGCGATACCGAAGAAACTGTTCACCGTCGCGCCAGCGCCCATCGTAAAAAAGTGATGCAGCCATACCATGTATGCCAAAACGGTGATCACGACGGTGGCGTAAATCATGGATGAATAGCCAAACAGGCGCTTACGACTGTAAGTAGCGACTATTTCAGAAAAAACACCAAAGAGCGGCAGAATTAGGATATAGACCTCTGGATGACCCCAAATCCAAATTAAATTCACATACATCATGGCGTTGCCGCCAAGATCGTTGGTGAAAAAATTCATGTCCAGATAGCGGTCTAGGGTAAGCATGCCCATTACCGCAGTCAAAACAGGGAAGGCAGCGACAATTAATATATTGGCACACAGTGAAGTCCAAACAAACACTGGCATTCTCATCATGTTCATACCGGGTGCGCGCATTTTAACAATGGTGACCACTAAGTTAATACCGGACAACAGCGTTCCTACCCCGGCTATCTGCAAGGCCCAAATATAATAGTCCACACCAACACCAGGACTTTGTAATATCCCTGATAGAGGCGGGTAAGCGAGCCAACCAGTTTTTGCAAATTTACCGATAAATAGTGAGACCATCACTAGGCCAGCACCCGCAGCGGTCATCCAAAAACTCAAATTATTTAAGAATGGGAAAGCAACATCGCGCGCACCAATTTGCAGCGGCACGATGTAATTCATTAAGCCGACAACAAAAGGCATTGCTACGAAGAAAATCATAATGACGCCATGAGCGGTAAAAATTTGGTCGTAATGATCTGGCGGCAAAAAGCCTGCAGAATCTCCAAAAGCAAACGCTTGGTGAACCCGCATTAAAATGGCGTCAGAAAAACCCCGCATTAGCATCACAAAACCTAAGATCATATACATCACGCCGATGCGTTTGTGATCAATGCTAGTAATCCATTCCCGCCATAAATAGCCCCAAACCTTGTAGTAACTTAGTGCGGCTACTAAAGTGCCACCGCCGAGCACAACCATAGCGAATGTCGCTATCAGGATAGGATCGTGAAGGGGTATTGCGTCCCAACTGAGACGGCCAAATACAAGCTTGCCTAAATCAAACTGTTCAGTCATGAAAAGCACCAGTGCCCGTGGGCATTGTCAGTGGATGAAATATAGGTGAAACGGTTAAAGCAACTATCTAATGTATTAGTGATCATGGCCGGCCTCGCTCTGAGTGCTCGCCCTAGCCGGTTCGTTGTGATTACCTTCATGAGGCGACATCCAGTCCTTCATGCACGGCGTGCCAGGTTCGACGCAGCGATTCAGAATGGATTCGTAAAGTTCTGGCTCGACTGCGTTGTAGTATTGCACCGGGTTGTATTGGCTGGGCTTGGCCAGTGCTTTGTAGGCGCTACGGCTAAGGACTTCGCCGTCGGCTTTTACCTTGGCTACCCACTGCTCAAAATCATTCTCAGGCATGCCTAGAAATTTGAAACGCATACCATTAAAGCCTTCTCCAGAATAGTTTGCAGAGAAGCCGTCATAGCTCCCAGCCTCATTGATAACGGCGTGTAGCTGGGTTTCCATACCACCCATTGCATAAATTTGGCCTGCTAGTGCAGGGATAAAAAATGAGTTCATCATAGTGGTTGATGTGATCTTGAACTGGATCGGACGATCGACCGGCGCTGCCAGCTGATTGACCACCGCAATACCCTGCTCTGGGTAAAAGAATAACCACTTCCAATCCATTGCCACCACTTCTACGATTAGAGTTTCGACTCCCTCTGGAACGGGTCTATTTTCAGCGATACGATCGAGAGGGCGATAGGGATCGAGCTGGTGAGTGCCGACCCAAGTCAGCGCACCCAAGGCGATCACGATTGCCAGCGGCGCAGCCCAAATAAGTAGCTCTAAGCTAGTGGAGTGATCCCAATCTGGCTCATAGACAGCTTCCGTATTGCCCGCACGATATCGCCACGCAAACAGCAGGATGAAAAAAATGACGGGAACAACGATAATCAGCATCAGCCCCGTCGCCCAGACAAGAAGGTTCGCTTGCTGGGCGGCAATATCACCGGAGGGAGACATCACGACCGTTTCGCAGCCTGACAGCAGTGCGATGGTGGCGGTAAAAAAAATCTTGCGTAAAGTTCTATGAATCGACATCGTTACTCGCGAATTCAAGCGTAAGAGGAAGTCGTGACTTTAAGCTAAATAGGTGAACGATAGAATTGGACAATTTGTCCTATGGCTGGGTCATCACGATAGGAGTAGTCTCTTCCCTATCACTAAATTTGGATAACATTTGCGCCATGACCAGTTCGACCAAGTCTAATAAACCAAGTGGCCCTTCGGCCACAAAAATGCAAGCTTCAGCGAAAAATTCTGCTGTCGCTCCGGGTGAAATCGCTATTGGCGTTGTTATTGGCCGCGCGTCAGAACATTTTGACTTCTTTGTATTTGGAATCGCGTGTGTGCTGGTATTTCCCAGCGTGTTTTTCCCTTTTGTTAGCACCCTCGATGGCATGCTTTACGGCTTTGCTATCTTCTCAATGGCATTTGTCTCCAGACCTTTTGGTACCGCACTGTTTATGACTATTCAGCGTCGTTGGGGTCGCAGTGTGAAGCTCACCACCTCGTTACTCTTACTAGGTACTGCAACAGCAGGTATTGCATTTTTACCTAACTATAATACCTTGGGCGGCGCTTCAATATTTTTACTTGCCATGTTTCGCATTCTACAAGGTATTGCGCTAGGCGGATCATGGGACGGATTGCCTTCCTTGTTGGTATTAAATTCACCAAAATCTAAGCGCAGCTGGTATGCAATGATTGGCCAGCTTGGGGCGCCAATCGGCTTTTTGATTGCTAATTTGTTATTTCTTTATTTGATCAACAACGTGAATAGTGAAGACTTTCAAGCATGGGCGTGGCGCTATCCCTTCTTTGTTGCGTTTGCAATTAACGTTGTTGCGCTCTTTGCTCGCCTACGCTTAGTGATGACTGAGGAATATACACTCGCATTGGAAGAGAGTGAGTTGGAGCCAATCAGCACTCGTGAAATGTTAGACAAACAAGGGCCTTATATTTTTCTAGGAGCATTTGCAACAATAGCCAGTTACGCACTCTTTCATATTGTCACCATATTTCCGCTATCTTGGATTCTACTTGGCGAGTCTCAGCTTATTGGCAATGTACTTTTTGTTCAGGTCCTAGGCGCTTGTATTTGTATCGCGGCAACTATAACCTCTGGAGTAGTCGCTGACCGTATTGGAAAGCGCACTACTATTTCACTGATGGCAGTATTAATTGGAGTATTTGCGCTGTTTGCACCGATGCTCATGGGCGGAACGCCAGCGATGCAGGATGCCTTTATATTGATTGGTTTTGCGCTTTTAGGGGTATCCTATGGTCAGGCCTCTGGCATCATAACCGAAAAGCTTGAGCGCCGCTTCCGCTACTCTGGCGCAGCGTTAACGTCAGATTTAGCCTGGTTATTTGGGGCGGCTTTCGCCCCGCTACTGGCGCTAGGCTTGTCGGTACAATTTGGCCTGATCGCAGTGAGCTTTTATCTGCTGTCTGGTGTGTTGTTCACACTATTGGCGCTGTGGATTAGTAAATATTTGGAAATGGCTGATTAATATGCATCAAAGTAAAGTGCCGCCGATACGAAAATGTTGAGGCTTCGAGATTTTCTTCATTAAAAAGTAGCATCGACTGTTGATCTGCATTTAAAATTAATCCTTGGTAGCAACAATAAAGCAACAACAAAGAACAGGCACTATTAAAAATAACATAATCTACAACCAGAAAAAACCGTCAGTTTCAGAGAACAAATAATAGTTTGTGATTAAAAATAAAATTTCATCTAAAAAGCCGTTTTCTACATGTACTGCCTGTGAACGTCCGAAATAATTGAAAAGAGCCTATTCTTTTTGGTAATGGCTACTATTTACATAATCAACAGCTACAGTCTATGAATCTTGAAATTGGTGGGCTACCCGCGAAAAGATCCAAAATGCATGAAAGTCATAAGTTTGAATATAAAATTGGCTACTTTGTCTTTCCCTACAGGAGAATCGCTATAATCTAATACATGAAGGGAAGATGGTGCACGCCATTTATAGATCTAGGGATTAGTAATGGTTTAATATTTGTAGACTTGGCTCTCATAGGTCGACAAAGTAGCTGACTGTTGGAGCTATTTGCATTTATTAGTCCTCTAAAGATTTTCTATTTTTGAATCGCCAAATTCGTTGAACCAGGGTTCTATGTCGGAGTCAGATGTCGATATTTTTGACACATGGGCTTCAATACACCCAGTGGTATCGTTTGCTGAAATAATATGGGTGTTCAGCAGCACAGATTTGTCCATGGGGACACCGTAAATGATCAGGAACGTCTGTTCATTCGCTCGACCCAGAAAAACTTGGTCACGCGTAACACTATCCAGTGCAAGAATAGTGTTAGCAATCTCAGTGGCGCATGACATGGAAGTATTCACCCCATCGATTTCTTTGGTGATGATGGAAATGCTGGTCCGACCATTGCTTCCGAGTAGTCGGAAATACGGCTCATGTTCATTCATCGGGTGCACGGCCATTTCTATCTTTGGCATACCCGGAATCGTGATACGAACGTTGGGATCTGACATTTCAATTGTCAGTGGTTCCATATCGTCACTCGCGTGCAGGTAGGATGTAAACAGTAGGATTAGAGTAATTGAGACTATTAGTTTTTGCATGTTAAGACTTCTAGGAGTGTCGTGGGGTTGTGAATGAAGTGCGAAGTATAATTTAAATGTCTGAACCAGGCATGAAGTAATTTCCGATTATTTCAGCAGCTATTTAACGTAAGAGCCTATGCTGCGGTTGGAGTCAATTCATAAGGCACAATATTGATTGATCTCACTACGAGAACTTCTGCACCTACCTTCTCTTGCTGTTGAGTAACTCCATAACCCTTTAGAGCAAAGAAGCAGAGACTTATAATCGACACTGATAATCGTAAATGACATCGAATCCCCACCCCAGGGCGCAGAGTAGCTAGCACAGACAATTCTGTTTGAAGCCATCCACCTTTTGCCTATGCTGCCCTTCTTTCAAGGATACCGAGGGTTTTAAAAAGCGTTTCAGACTTCGAATATAGGGTGTTTTCTCTATATACCTACCTGTAACTAGTTTGTAGCCCACCATTTATTTAAGGTGACTTCTTTGCCTAACGTTACTTTTTCGCCCATTTGTGGGGTGAGCCATCGCACATTTTTTTCGACTGAGAATTTTTCAATTTGCTCAAAAGGATCAGTCCATGTATGTAAAGACAAATCAAACGTACCATTGTGTATAGGAACCATAACATCGGCACGAACATCTAAATGCGCTTGCACTGCTTGACCTGGC
>JBLHID010000066.1:0-14939 GCA_047615545.1 Polaribacter sp. | reverse complement strand
TTATGGCATGGTTGCAGTTGTTAAACCCACTACAAACAGAGCTTCTGAAGCGTTGAAACGTATTTTTATGGCTCACCCTCAAATGTTAAAAAGTGAAAGCGGCTTTGATATGAAGGTTGGATTTGATTATGGGCAATACACGTTAACCACGACAACAAGTAACCCTGCTGATGTCGATAAAATCAGAGGCCTAGGTTATATCGGCTTAATGGCTTTTGGGAGTCATCATCAAGCCCATCATGTTTCTATCGCTAAAGGGCATTTTTAGAGATGCCCTTAAGCATAACTGCGACGAATAAGTGGGTTAAGCAGCCGACCAAAAAATCCAGTGAGCTGAATGGGAGCTTCTGTGACTGCTAGACAGATACATTCCCTATCATTCGTCGCAACCGGTGTATGTTGATGGCGGCTGTCTCGTACGAGGAAATCCCCCTGACGATAGAGTCCTGATTCGTCCGAAAAGCTGCCTTCTAGAATGACCGTGTATTCATCCCCCATGTGGGTGTGTGTACCAGACGTGCCGCCCGGTTGGATGCGTAATAATTCAACCTTCGCGTTATTCTGATCTCTACATAACTCAAAATTATGGATGTCGCGTGACAATCTCTTCCACGGTATGTCTTTATATCCGGTCTTGATAAATTGATGCAAACAGCGAGGTAACGTTTGATTAATAGCATTGGTGTTGGTATGTGAGGTGACGACTCTATTTGAAGCCTCGCCGATTGAGGCCTGATCGATTAGATCGAGTAGTTTATTCTTCAAGTCTGGCGTTGGCGGTGCAGGTCGCAGGTTTAGCATCAGCTCACTACCCAGCTGATTCAACCGATGCAGGTTTTGAGTGCATTCAGAGCAATGTTCTAGATGAACCGAAATGCATAAGGCCTGGCTCAGTGGTAAACTGGCTGCAGCATAGGCCGCTAAAAGTTCTTCTGCAGGGTGATTTTGAAGCTTATCCATGGGTTACCTTTTTACCAAAACTTGGAGCTTTCGCAGCGCTAAACGGACACGGGATTTAACGGTTCCTAGAGGCAGCTTCAGTTCGGTGCTTGTTTGTTGATGGCTTTTTCCTTCCAGATAAACCTTGGTCAATATCTCTGATTGCTCGCGGGGCAATTTTGCCAGACCAGTTTTTATATTGTCTTCTAGACGGTTTTGGTGGGCCTGTTGAAAAGGGCTCGGACCTTCATCTTCGATGTTGTTGAAGATTTCGGTTGGGTCAATGTCACTGACATAACGGCCATTGCGCCGAAAGTAGTCAATACGACAGTTTCTAGCCAATGTGAAAATCCAGGTATTGATATTCGATAGCTGGGCATTGTAGCTTTCAGCCTTTAACCAGACTCGGATGAGGACTTCTTGCGCCAATTCATCCGCAATCAAATTCGCGCCAGGTTCCCTAGCAAGGCTATAAGCCCGAATGAGCGGGGCATAATGATCGAACAAAGTTGTAAATGCATCCTTGTCGCGGTGAGAAGCAATCCGGGAGATGCAATCTTTGAACTTTGTGATTTGATCTACTGATGTTTTACTTTGCACCATAGCCCCATGTTCAAATAAGAAGTTTGCCTGCTGAATAATACTCACTATACGGGCCGAATTTAAGTTTGGATCACTCGAGTGATCCAATATTTTATTCAATCCGTATATAATTCCAACTAGGCTTGAGTGAAACAGTGCACGACATGACCAATTTTGTATTAGATAAGTTCAAAGACACCTTCAAAGATTTGACAAAAGCCGACTGGAGTCAGCTGAGTGAAATTTATGCTGACAATATACTCTTTAAAGATCCAGTGCACGAAATAAAAGGTCTTGTGGCGGTCGAGGATTACCTTTCGAATATATCCACGGACTTGATTGAGTGCCGTTTTGAGTACTTAGATCAAGTGTTATCGGATAACACAGCTTATCTTAAATGGGTGATGCATTTCAAACACCCACGTCTGGGAACTGACGTCATCGATGTTCGTGGTGTAAGCCACATTCGCTGGAATGAAAAAATTGAATACCATGAGGATTTTTATGACATGGGCGCAATGTTGTATGAAAGGCTACCGATTGTGGGCGCCGCCACTCGCTGGCTTAAATCGCGACTGGCAGGTTGATTCAATGGGACTTACTACTCAATCAGAGAATGGCCGATCAAAAAAAGGACAATTAAAAAGCGAAGTCATATGGGTAACAGGCGCGAGCAGTGGCCTGGGACGAAGTCTGGTTTTATCGCTCGCCAAGCAAGGGCATCAAGTGATTGCCAGTGCTAGAGACGAAAAAGCATTACAGGATCTACAAGCACTCAGTCCTAATATTTTTGCGATGCCCTGTGATATGGTCGACGATTCTAGTTTGGCATCGGTGAAGTCTAAAATCGAGGCGCAGTTTTCTACCCTAGACCAAATTATTCTAAATGCCGGTACCTGTGAATATCTTGATTTTCCTGAGCCTGATTGGTTAGCCATACGCCGGGTTATGGAAGTGAATTATTTCGGGACTATCAACTGTTTGAAAGTCGCATTGCCGCTACTGCGCAGCAGTCATGCATCTAGACCACATATTGTAGCGATTGCATCACAGGTTACGAACGCGCCATTTCCAAGGTCGGAGGCGTATGGCGCATCAAAGGCAGCTTTACAGTACTTTTTCGACAGCCTTCGCATCGACCTTGCCGACGATAATATCGACATCACTGTCGTTAATCCGGGATTCGTAGATACACCCTTAACGCGCAAAAACAATTTTGAGATGCCGTTTCTAATGGATGTGGATCAAGCGGCAAAACGAATTATCAAAAATATCGCCTCAAGGCCACGAGTTTATAGTTTCCCGAAGCGGTTGCAGGGATTGCTGTTGATATCGAAACTATTCCCCAGCTTGTGGCAGAAAATGGTGACGCAAAAAAACGTTACTTCTGACAATAAAAACACCGCAGCAGCACCACCCGATCAGGATGACAAGTAATGAAAATCGCCATTATTGGTGCTGGAATTTCTGGACTGACAGCAGCTTATTATCTAAATCAGCACCATCAAGTGAGTGTTTTTGAAGCAGCTGACAAGATTGGCGGTCACACAGCAACCGTGGATGTCGATCATAACGGACAACAGTTAGCCATCGATACCGGATTTATTGTTTTCAATGACTGGACTTATCCTAACTTTATCGAATTGATGGACGAGCTGGGTGTTGATTCTCAACCGACTGAGATGAGCTTTAGTGTTCGCTGCGATAATACAGGTATTGAGTATGGTGGAAATAATCTGAATACGATGTTCGCGCAGCGTCGGAATATTTTTCGTCCTACTTTTCACAAAATGATCAAGGATATATTGAGGTTCAATCGGGAAGCTATTCGTGACCTTGAGGCTGGCAGTATTTCTGAAACCATCACGCTGAGTGAATACTTGAAAGCTAATCACTATGGTGAAGCCTTTATCTATCGTTATATATTACCCATGGGTTGTGCCATCTGGTCGGCTTCGACCGAAAAAATGGTGGACTTCCCATTATTGTTTTTTGTTCAATTCTTCAAAAACCACGGGCTCTTGAGTGTTAATAATCGGCCACAATGGCGGGTAATTAAAGGTGGGTCTCGCAGTTACCTTGATCCGCTGACGAAAGATTTTAGAGATTCGATTTTTACCAACAGCAATATCAAGCGCGTTCGGCGTTTAGGTGATTCGGTTGAATTGGTGATGGCCGATGGTGAAGCTCTAGTATATGACCATGTAATATTTGCCTGCCATAGTGATCAGGCGTTGGCCCTGTTAAGCGATGCAACCCTTACTGAAAGCAAGGCGCTGTCGGCTATTCCCTATCAGAAAAATGATGTAGTGTTGCATACTGATGAGACTTTGTTACCACGACGTCGTGTTGCTTGGTCGAGTTGGAACTACAGGCTTTTTGATCGGTTTCAGGCGCGAGTGGTTCTTACCTACAATATGAATATCTTGCAGGGTATTCAGTCAGACACTACTTATTGTGTGACGCTAAATGCAACTCAAGCAATTGATGAATCCAAAATAATTAGACAGTTTAGTTATAGCCACCCAGTGTTTTCTTTGGACTCAGTAGTGGCGGCTGGGAAAATTGAAACCATCAATGGTTCGAACAACACTTGGTTTGCAGGCGCATATCTTGGGAATGGCTTTCATGAAGATGGCGTGGTCAGTGGGCGTCAGGTTGCAACGTTGATTAACCGGCTGCCAGCCTTACGAGCGACTAGGCAAGAACCATTGTCATTCGAGGAGACGGTCAGTGCATAGTGCGATTTACCAGGGTTGGTTAAGACATCGTCGATTTCATCCAGTGGTGCACGAGTTTAGTTATCAAGTATTTATGATGTATCTGGATTTAAGTGAACTTGATCGTGTTTTGGACCTGTCTCCTTGGTGGTCAAAAAAGAAGTGGCGACCAGCGAGGTTCGAACGATCAGATTTTCTGGGTGATTCGACTATATCGTTGGACCAAGCGATTCGAAAAAGAATTTTTGAAGTGACTGGCGAAGAGCACAAGGGTGCGATCCGTATGCTCGCCAATCTTAGATATTTTGGGTTCAATATCAATCCAATTACCAGCTACTACTGCTTTGATGAGAATGAAAATTTAACCACAATTATCACAGAAGTCACTAATACACCGTGGAAAGAGCGCAAAAGTTATGTGCTGAAATGTGATCCGAAGCAACGTATTCAAAATTTGAGTTTCCAAAAAGAATTACATGTGTCGCCCTTTAATCCCATGGATATGACATACCAGTGGACGAGTAATAATCCATCGAAGGTTTTAAGTCTCAATCTTGAAACCCTTCATGAAGGTGAGCGACAAATAGATGCCACCATGGCACTAAAAAGGAGAGAGATTAATGCGACTAGTCTCGCGGGTATTTTGTTGCAGCATCCATGGATGACAGCAAAGGTGGCCTTTTCAATTTACTGGCAGGCTTTAAAACTCAGCATCAAAAAAGCCCCTATTTATGACCACCCGAAGTTTTCGAGTGGTGTATCAATCAATAATCAAAAAAGCATGAAGGATTAAGTTATGGAATATCTAGGACAGCCCAAGTTAACTGTTAGTAGTCAGCGTGGTTTATTGAAAAATTTCGCTCAAACGTTGCTAGAAAAACGATTGACAAAAATCCCCTTCGGTAAGCTTGATATCGAAGATGAGGGACAGTTGAAGAGTTTTGGTCAGCAAGTAGAGTCATGTGATGTTAATGCCAAAATAGTCATTCATGACCGGAGTGCTTATCGAGATATCGCGTTTGGCGGCTCTATTGGTGCAGCGGAAGCGTACATGCTGGGTAAATGGTCATCTCCAAACCTGGTTGATTTGATACGCCTGATGTCGATTAATATCAATTTCCTGAATGGTATGGATGATTCAAAACCTTTAACTCATCGGTTGTTCGATAAAGCTTACCACTGGCTAAATCGGAATACGTCTAATAAGGCTCGGCAAAACATATCAGCCCATTATGATTTGAGTAATGACTTTTTCGCGCTATTTCTCGATCCAGAAATGATGTACTCGTCTGCTATTTTTTCACCTACGACCTCCGATCAGGTTGAAATGGGTTTAGATGAGGCAGCAGTTCATAAGCTGGATGTTATTTGCAAAAAATTAGCCTTAAAACCATCTGATCACTTGCTTGAAATTGGCACAGGTTGGGGTGGTATGGCACTACATGCCGCTAAAAATTATGGCTGCCGGGTAACCACCACCACGATATCAAAAGAACAATATGAAACAGCGAAAAAGAGGGTTTCTGAAGCCGGACTAGAAGATCAGATTAGCGTTATTTTTGAAGACTATCGAGACCTTAAAGGCAGTTTCGATAAGTTGGTTTCAATTGAAATGATTGAGGCGGTTGGGCACGAATTCTACCAGCAGTACTTTAACTGTTGCGCGACGTTACTAAAACCGGATGGTTTGATGTTAATCCAAGCCATCACTATTCCTGACCAACGATACCAGTATGCCCGTAGCTCGGTCGATTTTATTCAGCGTTATATTTTTCCAGGTGGTTCGTTGCCTGGGCATGAAGTGATGATGTCTTCTGTTAGGCGGCATACCGACTTACAAATGATTGGAATGGAAGAAATTGGACTCGATTATGCCAAAACACTGGCAGTCTGGCGGCAGCGTTTTTTGTCGAAATTGGACGAGGTTAAGGCCTTAGGTTTCGACGATGTCTTTATCCGCATGTGGGAATATTACCTGTGTTATTGCCAGGGCGCATTTGAAGAACGGGTGATTGGAACATCACAAATTTTGTTTGCCAAACCTGACTGGCGTCCTAAGGCCGCCGGTTGAAACCAAAACTAAGCTGTATTGACGAAATGGCATCCTCTCTATGACATCTAACTAATGAAACTTTTATAATGAGAATCAAAATTCTTAACTTGGTGATTTTCCAGTTGGGCTGGGCAGTTTGTGTGTTTGGTGGGAATTCGATGGCAGTTGTCTATAGTATTTTTGCATTGTTAATCCATCACCGCTATGTACTCCAAAGTGCATCTGAATGGCGCATTATCGGATGGGTCTCACTCGTCGGAATTAGCTGGGATTCTCTATTAGTGTTTCTCGGCGTGATTATTTACCCCGATGCGGTTTGGCTTAGCTTGCCATTCTGGATGGTTTGTTTATGGATATTGTTTGCCACCACTTTTATGCACTCACTTGCCTGGCTGTATCGTTATCGTTGGCTTTCCGTAATTTTAGGCGCTGTGTTTGGTCCAATGAGTTATTGGGCCGGCGTTGAGTTTAGTGATGCCTCTTTTGGCATGTCATCAATCAATTCGATGTCGGTCATTTTGGCTGGATGGGCGGTTTTATTTCCGATTGGGATCTTTATGACGGGTCGATTAAATGCTACGAGGTTACCTCATGAGTAAGAAGTCGAAATTGATCTGTATCATGGCACTCCCCTTTGCGTGCTTGTCCGGACTGAGCCATTCGGCTGACCAGCTTTACCAACAGGTGGTAGGTGAAGCCACTGGTTTGCAAAGTGGAGAGAGTCTCTACAAAGAGGTCCACTGTGGTGCGCCAAATGAATTGGCAAGTGATGTTTTTTATCAGTCTAGCGATGGTGCTTTAATCGCCCATAAAACACTCGACTATGGGTCAGGTCGTACCACCCCATCATTTACCCAAACTTATGCTTCGAATCAAGAAAAGGTTTTGGTCAAGGTAGATCAAGACAGCCTAGTGATGTCGATGACCGCTCGTGATGGGGAGGAGATTAACCGGCAGTATCTACTATCTGCTCTCGGCAAAACACCAGTCGTGATTGATGCTGGGTTCGATGTTTTTATTCGAGACAACTGGAAAAAATTAGTGTCAGGTAATATAGAGGACTTCCAGTTCCCGCTGGTGTCACGTGCAGAGCTGATTTCATTGCGGGTTAAAAAGTCGCTTTGCCAATATGAAACATACACGGATCAGTGCTTTGCGTTAGAGCCATCAAACTGGCTTTTCCGAATGCTCGCTGCACCTATAGAGTTGGGGTATGACTTGACCATGATGCGGTTGAATCGATATCGAGGTTTGTCGAATATTAATGACGAGAATGGTGATGGTCTGGTTGTCGATATCAAATATGCATACCAGGAAACAGCAGTGGCGTGTAACTTTGTCACTTCTGATAAAGCAGAAAATATCTAATCCTACTTAAACGAGTGACTATAAAATGACGAAAAATATTATTAGGTTCAGCCTACTGATTCTATCAGTAGGGATCTTGTCTGCTTGCGCTAGTATTTCAGTGACAGAGTATTCGAATAACGGCCCCAAGTTGGTGCTGCAAGAGTTCTTCGATGGGCCACTTAGTGCGAATGGAATTGTGAAAGATCGAAGTGGTAAAGTAATTCGTTATTTCAATGCCAGTATTGATGCATCCTGGGAAGGGGACGTCGGTACACTGGATGAAAATTTTGTATTTGATGATGGTGAAAAACAGCAGCGTATTTGGACCATTGTAAAAGATGATGCTGGAAAATACATCGGTACGGCAAACGATGTGATTGGCAGTTCACAGTTAAAAGTAGCAGGTAACAGCTTATTTTTGAACTACGTATTACGGATCCCCTACGAAGATGGAACGCTTGATTTAAGCATCGATGACCGAATGTACCTTGTTTCTGAAAACGTTTTGATCAATGAATCGGTGATGACAAAATGGGGTTTTCAAGTCGGAGAAATCGTTTTAGTGATCGAGAAAGATGGCGGTTGATAATTCGGTTATGTTTCGAGCTAACTCCAAAGTGACAGAGGCGGCTCGGCGATCGTGCATTGCAATATATCGGATCGTGACACTATACCTGCCATTCGACCATTTTCTTCAACGATGGTGAGTGCATCAAGGTTTTTATCAATCAACAAGCGAATAATACGCCTAACATCGGTAACGGGTTCTGCTGAGTATGCCAGTGAGTCCTCACCTAAAAAGCATTCTGTGATCGATTTTGCCATCTCTGAGTGAGATGATTTATGGCCTAGTAAAAATTCATAAAAATGTTTTCTGGACAAGCTTCCTAGTAGATTTCGTCTGCTATCAACAATGGGAAAAAGGTGGTAGGGGAAAGTCTGAAACTTTTCAAATGCTTCTGTGATTGTCCATGAATTCAGTACAACCTGCACGTTGGGGCTCATCACTTGATAGGCTTGATAAATTGGCTCTCGTTGCTTGGCTTCGTTTAAAAGCGCCAGATATGCCTCGGTTTTGGCCGCTGCGATTTTGTACGCATGAGTGTCACTCGGTCCTTGCTGTGACCGGTTAACGTCAGCCTGGCTTGGATCTGCATTATTCACACCGGCTTGCCGCGTCGAGTTCGATTTAAATGTTTTTTCAACGTGGCGTAGCTGTTCTAGTGAGCCTGCAAAAACCCGTCCCGATGGTGTGAATATGGCAAACACAACTGACTATTCCGATTGAGCGAAGCCGAGTAGATGCAATAGGCTAGTGAATAAATTAAATATGGAAACAAATAGCGTTACCGTGGCCATGATGTAGTTGGTTTCTCCACCTTGTGTGATTTGATTTACTTGATATAGGATCATGCCAGACATTAAGACGACAAACATGGCTGATACAGCGAGTGAAAGCCCCGGAATTTGGAACACTAAAGCACCAATACCGATCAAAAAAGCAACAATCACGCCGATCGTTAGAGACAGCCCTAAAAAGTTGAAGTCTCGCTTACTTGTGGTGGCAAAAGTAGATAAGCCTAAAAATATTACGGCGGTGCCTGCCATCGATTGCATAACAACGGCTGGTGCCATTGCCCAGTAGGCGCCAACAATGGGTCCAATGGTGTAGCCCATGAAGCAAGTTAGTGCAAAAACACTGTAGATACCTCCAGTACTGTTGCGCAGTTTTGACGTCAGAAATAACAAACCAAAGTAGCCTGCCAGAGTAATCACAATGCCTGAATGGGGCAGTTTTAGTAGCGCACTTGTAGTGGCAGTGATAGCACTAAAAAATAGCGTTGCGGAAAGTAAAAGGTAAGTGTTTCTGAGTACTCTATTTAGACTCTTGGTATCGGCAATAAAGTTTTCTGCAGATAAATTCTTTGCTGTTTCCATTATGGCACCTCTTGATTCTTGTTGTAAATTAAGCATTAAAAAAACGATGTTTTAGAAGGGGCCGTTACACCTTTTTTTACGTGATCTAACAGCCCTTCTAGGGTTAGTTTCGAAGTGCTCTAACTAGCCATACTTTCATCATCTGCCGTAGGCAAATGCTGCAGTTTCATACGCTTTTGTAAAGATTGTTTATTTTGCTTTAGCTTTCGAGACAAGTTTTGTCGAGCGCGAGCTATACAGCGGTCAATAGCCGCACCTATACGGGGCTGGTTTTCAGTGATCACTATGTCGGGTAGGTGTGCTGACCTGATAGAGATGCGGCATAGTTTATCTATGCCACCCTTGGGGCCATTCACGTCACTGATGATAATAGACACACTTTGAATAGCATCCTGAACTCTTGTAAAGGCCAAGGATAAGCGATCACCCACTTGTTTAATTGCAGCACTACTTCTTTTGATATTTCGAAATTTGACTTGGATATTCATGCTCTTTCCTCCTTTTCATTTAAAAAATACAAACACTAGCGTTCGGCTAGTTTTTTGTTCTCAAATTAAATGAGCTTTAGCAAGCCCTGGCTTCTTTGATGGTCCGATTGATCAATACAATTTTTTCAACCCGATTGGTTGCGGTATCACCCAGTTGATCGAGCAAGCTATTGATATGATATTTCAGCTCGTAGTGATTCAACACACAGCTTTGAGTTGTCATTCTACAACGACTCAATCTTTTGTAAGTTCTCACGCGAGTACTAAAAGCTCGCTGTTCAAAGCTTGTAATCGGTGCTTTCTTTTCACTCTTTGTGTCTCTTAAGTTCAGCTGTTGGGTCACTACTTTGGTTGATGCTATCAACCGAAATTGGTGTTTGAAATAGTGCTCACAATCGTGCTAAGGCTCACTAAAGAGTCTGCTTGAGCAATAGCGTTACAGGCAGAATGCGATGGTACTAAATGCGAGTTCGCCGTCGCTGAGGCACTATGCCCCAGCATAATGAAAGGCAACGCTAGGATGGTTAAGTAGGTTCTATTAACACGCATGACTTTCTTCCTCTTTTGATGGGGTGGGAGTCAAAGGTGCTTTGGAGATAACGTAAGAACCAACAATAGCGGATAAAATTGAGCCAGCTAACACTCCAATCTTGACGTGGTTAAGGTAGCTTTCATCAAATTGCTCGAAGGCGAGTGAGCCGATAAAAAGGCTCATAGTGAACCCGATACCACATAGCAAGGACACACCATAAAGCTGCTGCCAATTGGTGCCCGCTGGCAAGCTTGCGAAACCGAGCTTAACGGCTATCCAGGAGATACCAAAAATGCCGATTTGATTACCAAGGAACAGTGCCAGCATGATCCCAATCGTGACTGAGTTGTAGAGATCAGCCATCTGTATGCCGAGCAAACTGACACCTGCATTACTAAAAGCAAATATAGGTAAGATAAAGAACGCGACCCAAGGCTGCAAACTATGTTCCATTTGCTCCAGCATCGAATTGCCTTGCTCAGTTTTCAAATGGAAAGGAATAAATAGCGCTATTGCAAACCCGGCTAAGGTGGCATGTACGCCAGATTTCAATACCGCCGCCCAAATAATAATACCAACCAATATATATACGCTCTGGTAGGGTACTTTAAGACGATTTAGGATGAAGAGGGTAAAGATACCCGCGCCACCAACACTGAGTGAAGTGATGGATAGTTCCTGTGAGTAAAATACCGCTATGATGATAATCGCAGCAATATCATCAAAAATTGCAACCGACAGTAAGAATAGTTTCAAGCTTAGCGGTAACCTTTTGCCAAACAAGCTAAAAACACCCAATGCAAAGGCAATGTCAGTAGCAGACGGAATAGCCCAGCCCTTGACCGCGATAGGGTCATTGTAATTAAACATTAAGTAAATCGTTGCTGGCATCGCAATACCCGCCATTGCTGCAATGGCGGGAAGAATGACCTGGTCACGGCTAGACAAGTGCCCATCGATGAACTCACGTTTTACTTCGAGGCCAACCAGAAAGAAGAATATTGCCATTAAACCATCGTTGATCCAGAGCAATAATGGTTTGTCAATTGTGAAGTTATCAACCTCTATACTGACCGGTAGTTCGAGGAAACTATTATAAAAATAGGATAGAGGCGTGTTTGCCATCAGTATCGCGAGCACAGCTGCTGCCACCAGTAACATACCTCCGGCGGCATCGTGTTGAACCATTTGTCTGAGAATTTTTGGCATTAATTTTATAGGGTAAGCTGATTTAAGTTGGTTGAATTTTATAACGATTAACTTAATCAATTAAAGTCGTATTAAATTGACTTATTAGTCGTAAATAACGATTAAGGTTATAATTAATCAATCCCATTAACCTGTCTATGGGTCGTCCAGTTATGCACGACTAAATGATCAAGGAGATAATCATTAATCAATTAAATTACAATCACTTACGATATTTTCACGCGGTTGCACACGAAGGCAGTATTGTGGAAGCAGCTCGACTGTTACATTTGTCACCACAGACTATAAGTGGACAACTGAGCGTTTTCGAAGACTACCTAGGTGTGCAGCTATTCGACCGTAAAGGGAAGCGACTGGTATTAAATGATATCGGCAAATTAACACTGAGTTATGCGGAGGATATATTTTTGCTGGGCACGGAATTACAGCAATCATTAAAAATGAAAGATAGGCATCAACAGTTTGTATTTACGGTTGGCGTTGTCGATGTTATTCCAAAAATACTTGCTTTTAATCTTCTACAAAATAGCTTTTCGCTAGATGGGCCAATCAAGCTGGTTTGTCGTGAAGGAGATTTTGATTCGTTACTGGGCGAATTAGCACTGAATAAGCTTGATTTGATCGTCTCCGATCGGCCAGTGACGCCTGGTATGCCATTAAAAGCATATAGCCATTTACTGGGAGAAAGCGGGGTCAGTTTTTATGCAGCTAAAAATGTGATATCTCAGCTAGAAGGTCCGTTTCCAGTATCACTTCACCAAAAGCCTTTCCTAATTTGTGGAGATAAGTCTGCGCAAAAAATGAGTCTACAGTCTTGGTTCAAACAAGAAAATATTGTGCCAGCTATTATTGCAGAGTTTGATGATAGTGCTTTGATGAAGGTTTTTGGGGAATCAGGGCATGGTGTTTTTTGTACATCCTCAACCATAGAGTCTCATGTTGTTAAGCATTATGGTGTTGAAGTCATTGGCCGAACCCAAGCAATCAAAGAGCGTTTTTATGCGATTTCGCCAGAACGTAAAGTTAAACATCCAGGGGTTAAGATTTTGATTGATTCGGCTAAAGACGTACTCTTTTAATTTTGTGATTGGTCGGGCTACTTGGTTTAATTTCTGGACAGATTATCCTGCAAAATACAGAGGTAGTTTTATTGAAATGGCTGACTAATCATTAATGCTATTAAGAGTCGATATCCTGAGTTGTCAGCCGATGTTGCTTAAAGTGGTCTAATGCGCGCTGACGAGTGAGCTTTAAATCAACAATGGGAAGCGGGTAATCAATACCAAGCGTAATACCGGCTTCTTTTAATACGGTGTCATTGGCTAACCAAGGGCTATGACGAAACTTTTTTGGTAATAGCGTTAGTTCGGGGCAGTAGCGAGACAGGTAATCGCAGTCGGGATCAAACTTTTCACTTTGCAGTACCGGATTGAAGATTCGAAAGTAAGGTGCTGCATCGGCACCACAACCAGCACACCATTGCCAACTGGCACTATTGCTAGCTAAGTCGGCATCGAAAAGACAGTCCCAAAACCAACGTGCACCTTCGCGCCAGTCGACCAAGAGATTTTTTACCAGGAATGAGGCGACTAGCATACGTACTCGATTGTGCATCGTGCCTGTTTGCCAAAGCTCGCGCATGCCAGCATCGATAATTGGAATACCAGTTTTTCCTTGCTGCCAAAGTTGCAGGTTAGTGCCATCTTGTTGCCATTGGAAATTCAAGTAACGAGGGTTGAATTCCGACCGGGGTAAATCAGGCCAATGATAAAGTTGGTAATATGAAAACTCACGCCAACCAAGCTCTCGTTTGAAATGCGATAGGTTGTCAGAGTGGTTATGCATCGATTCAAATTCCAGACGTTGCCAAATTTGATGTGATGATATCTCTCCAAAATGTAGATGGGGAGATAGGCTTGAGGTCGACGCTAGCGCAGGAAAATCTCTTCCTTGCTGGTAATCGCAAAGCGTTTTAATGATGAAATCTTCGAGCTTTTCGGTAGCTGCTTGTTCCCCGACTTGCCAGTGATCGATCACTGACTGACTCCAGTTTCCCGTCGAAATTAGGTTAAGCCCATTGATGCTAATAGCCGACTTAATGTGATCACTGTAAAAATGAATGTTCTCTGGTGTGGGTTGAGCTGATCGAGGTGCAGTGCTTAGGCAGCCGTTTTTATAATAGGGTGTAAATACTTTATAGGGCGACGCGTCTTTTTTCAGAATCGTCCATGGCTCCCATAATAATGACGCGTTAAAACTCTGGCAGCTTATCTCCTTCGATTTGAGATCTGTTTTTATCGCTGCGTCACGCTGTATTCGCCAAGGCTCGTAGCAGCGATTCCAACTAACAGAGTATATGTCTAGCGCATCGGTGAGTTGGGCCATGATGTCGGTAGCATTGCCCTTAAATACTTTAAGCTGGCCATCGAGAGATTGATTCAAACGCTTAAGTGAGTGGTGCAACCAAACACGACTGGCGGCACCTAATTGATCTGCCGCAGCATTCTGATCGTCCAAAATATAGATCGGTAATACCCGCCCATTTTGCGCAGCATGGATTAGAGCTTGGTTATCATTGACGCGTAGGTCTTGTCGAAACCAAACGATTGAAATGTGATCGGGTTGATCTGAATCATGCATAAAGGGTTGGACTCATAGAGTATTAAGTAGCATTAATGGTTTGGGGTGTGGCTGCATATAAAAAGATTTTTCAATGTAATCGTTCGAGAATTTTCTAAAGTGATGCTTTAATAGAGTAATCGGTACGATCAACGGCAAATGCCTTAGGCGATAGTTGTCGATGCTATCAGTGAGTTCTTGTTTATCATCCTTATCCAGCTCATGTTTTAGATAGCCACGAATATGTTCGAGTACATCCACGTGATTTGATCGTTCCGCTGGCTTTTTTAAAATACTCATAAATTGTGTTAAGTAATCGGCCTCATGTTCATTCAGAGGTTGGTCGGTAGCGGTTGCAAGCTGCTTTCCCAATTGTCTGGCTAACGTTTGATTATGACTAAACAGAATAAGTTTATGCTGGGCATGGAATGACATTAAGGCTTGCCAACTCAAACCAGCATTACAAATGTGCTTCCATCGGCTAAGAATGAAAACGCGTTTGATGAAGT
>JBLHID010000065.1:0-15104 GCA_047615545.1 Polaribacter sp. | reverse complement strand
AGATAACGATATAAGCCTAGGCTTTACGCTGCGCTAACAGCCGGTGCGCTAACAACACTAACAAACGTACGGTTGTGTCGGCCTTTAACTCGAAACTCTACGTTTCCATCGGCTTTTGCGTATAACGTGTGATCTTTTCCACAACCGACATTATCGCCAGGGTGAAATTTTGTACCACGTTGACGAACCAAAATATTTCCAGGAACAACAACTTCGCCGCCAAATTTCTTGACGCCGAGTCTTTTAGACTCCGAATCGCGACCGTTGCGAGTACTACCCGCTGCTTTCTTATGTGCCATTACTTAGCCCCTTATGCTTTGATATCTGTAATTTCAATTTCAGTGTAGCTCTGGCGATGTCCTGCCTGTCTACGTGAATGCTTACGACGACGAAATTTAATGATTTCGACTTTTTTACCACGGCCATGTGACTTGATAGTCGCAGTGACGGCGCTTTTGTCTAACATTGGAGTTCCGACAGCGATCTTTTCACCGTCAGCAACCATTAGAACGCCTTCCAACTCAACTGCAGAGCCTTCTTCACCGTCCAGTTTTTCGACGCGCAGGGTTTCACCCTTGATAACACGATACTGTTTTCCACCTGTGGCGATGACAGCGTACATTTGACTTACTCCGAAGCGATACTAAAAAAGGTGGCGAATTCTAGCTTTTGAAGGCTAGCAGGTCAATTGCTTTATCACTCTAAATGATATTATTTCAAATCAAACAACGACCTAGGCGCGCATTATCCACTTCGGCGGCGAGTCCACAAGCTAATTTGGCGAGTTACGAGCAATGTTATGACTAAAAAACCAGCTGCGCTCAAGACAATAGAAGGCCCGGTCTGCCAATCGAGCTGAAATGAACTGGCAATACCACCTCCTAATGACAAAACACCGAACACCGCACTGAACAGAACCATTTGCTCTGGAGTTCGACTGAGCAGGCGAGCGCTGGTTGTTGGTATCACCAACATAGCTGCGATTAATAGAACGCCCATCACCTTCATCAACACCGCTACTAAAAGCGCGATCATTAAATACATGAGGAATTGCTCTTTTTTGACCGAGATACCTTCTGCCTGCGCAATCTCTCGACTGACTGATAAAGCAACAAATGGCCGCCAGTGTCGGATCAAGAGAAATAACAAGATTAACGTAGTAACCAATATCATCAACAGGTCCGCACGGGTCGTCGCCAGCAAGTCGCCGAATAGTATTGCCTCTAGACTGACAGAGTTTGACGGTAAAGTACCCAGCAGGATCAAACCGCCTGCCAGTCCCGTATGTGAGATGATCGCCAAGGTTGTTTCCGATAACGCATTGTTAAAGTTAGCAACCTGACTCAACGAAAATACGATCAATATCACGACAGCCAGTACGCCGAACATTGGATTTACCTCTAATAGCAACCCAATACCAACGCCTAAGACGGCTGCATGACCCAGCGTATCACTCAAAAATGCCAATCGCTGCCACACCATCAAACAGCCCATCGGTGCGGCTATGCTGACCATCATTAAACCGGCCAGAATACTGCGAACTAAAAAGTCGTCTAGTAAAGCTGTCATAGCGAACTGTCATGTGGAGATGCCTCGTGCGAATGACTGCCCGCTGACTTGCCAGCATTACTCTCCGCTTGCTGGCCAGAAACATCGTGAACATGATCGTGATGGTGCGCATAGACGGCAATAGCTTCTGCAGCCCGATCACCAAAAAGCGCCAAATACTCGGGGTGCTGGCTTACCGACTCGGGTAAACCCGAGCAACACAAATGCTGATTCAAACATAAAACTCGGTCAGTTTTCGACATCACTAGATGCAAGTCATGCGACACCAGCAAGACGGCGCATTGCAACCGATTACGAAACTCGCCAATTAGCTCATACATTTTTATTTCGCCTGTAACATCTACACCTGCGGTCGGTTCATCTAGCACGATCAAGTCTGGGTCACCTAACGTAGTACGCGCCAGCAATACCCGCTTGAGCTCCCCTTCCGAAAGAGACTGAACCTGCCGGTGTTTCAAGTAGGCAACACTGGTTTGTGCAAGCGCTTCGTCGACTTCGATGTCCTTCACTCGCTGAGTTAGTTGCATCAGACGCTGGACACTCAATGGCATGAGCGTGTTGACGTATACCTTTTGTGGTAGATAGCCGATTTTCAGTGCTGATGAGCGCTCTATCGTTCCAGTGTAATTTTCAATCAAGCCATTGACGATACTCGTTAAGGTCGATTTACCGGCACCATTTGGCCCAATGATCGTGGTGATTTGGCCGCGATACAGCTCAAAGCTCACATTATCGAGTATTTTCTTGCCGCTGGCTGAGTAGCTTATCTCGCTCGCTCGCAGTAGTAGTTCTGGTGTCATTTTCGTGTCACCTTACTGCAGTCCCTACAAACACCAGTAATTTCAACTACGGAATGATCCACTTTGAACCCGAGGTTATCGGCCTCAGCCAACAAACTGGAATTGGGGTTATCCAGCTCTGCTACTTTCTCACATCCGCTGCAAATTAAAAACTGAGCTGCATATTGGTGCCCGGGATGATCGCAGCTAATAAACGCATTTTTGCTTTCGATTCGGTGCACCAACCCTTCGGCGAGTAAAAACTCTAACGCTCGATACACGATGGGAGGGGCAATCGGCTGACTTGTCTCGGCGCCCTCTTCATTAATCTGTTGATTCAAACAATCCAATATTTCGTATGCACCCATCGGCTGATGCGACTGCGTCAACAAAGTCAAAACCTGTAATCGGCGAGGGGTCAGTTTAACGTGTCGGTGTTCGCAAAGCGCTTTCGCATTGCGTATTAACTGATTTTGGCACTGACTGTGGTCGTGCTGTTCAAATGCAATGCATTGTTGTGTATTGTCTTTAGGCATAGTGTTATATTATAACGATTCTAATCTCACCACCACATCTAATCACCTTTATAATCAATCCTATAGTCACACATATAAATGATGCGCACCCTTATTACCCTGTTCTGCCTATTGCCTTTGTCGGCAATGGCCAATATCAACGTTGTCACCTCGATTGAGCCGATACACCAAATCACCAGCGCTATCATGCAGGGCGTGGGCAAGCCTGAACTTTTGATCAAACGTCAGGTTTCTGCTCATCACTTTTCATTTAGGCCGTCTCACTTCACTTTGATAAAAAATGCTGACCTGATGATTTGGATTGGTCGTGACTTCGAGAGTGGGTTTCAGCGTCTGCCCGATATTTTAGGCACGAACACGCGCCAGCTCGAATTGATCAACGCACTAAACCTGCAACATCAAAACGGTCATATCTGGTATTCACCGGTACTTCTCCCGATGATTACTGATCAAATTTTAGCCGCGCTAAGTGACATTGACCCAACTAACGCGGTTCATTACCAAAGTAATACAAAACGCCTGCTCGACTCAATACAAAAATGGTCCGACGCAACGAAAGCATCCATCGCTAAGGCAGCACCACTTTATATACTCGACCATGATTTTTTGAGCCACTTTGAACAGGGCCTGGGCATTAAAGCCTCCGCTGTATTGCATGATAGCCACGATCAACATAGCGGCATCCATACCTTAAAAGCCATCGAGGCTGCTTTGCAGGAATCACCGGTTAAATGCCTACTAATCAATGAACCTATGGCGTCGAAACTGGCCAAAAACTTTGCGGCTGAATTTGATCTAGAAGTCCACAACATCAGGCAAGCGAGCGGCGACAAGCAGCAACCTTCAGGATTGATCGACAGCCTGAACAGGCTCACTGTCATCATGCAGCATTGCCGGTAGGGTCGGAAAATTCACACCTATATCAGCGACATTAAGATACAATGGCCCTTTGACGATTCACCTTTGATTGCCTCAACTAATCCGTATTTAACTCGATCATCATGACCAAAGCAGCCCTTACTGATAACACCGAAGACAATCGCACCTACTCCATCGACCTGTTGAAGGATTTGACTACGGCCGATATGACACGAGTCAACCAGGTAATTGTAGACAACCTGGCTTCGCCCGTTGTACTCATCAATCAACTCAGCCAGCACATTATTTATAGCGGCGGTAAACGTTTGCGGCCAATGCTGGTCATGCTTTGCGCTAAAGCTTGTGGTTATCAAGGTGATCAAGATGCCTTGCTCGCTGCCGTTGTCGAATTCATCCACACCGCGACACTATTACATGACGACGTAGTAGACGATTCAGACCTTCGACGCGGACGGGAAACTGCCAGTAGCATCTGGGGAAACGAGGCCGCTGTGTTGGTTGGCGACTACCTTTATTCGCGCGCCTTTCAGATGATGGTCAAGGCTCAGTCGATGCGCATCATGGATTTACTCGCGAATGCGACTAACACCATCGCCCAAGGCGAGGTATTACAGTTATTGAATATTAATGATGCCAATACCACCGAACAAAAATACAACGAGGTAATCTACGGAAAAACCGCCTGCCTATTCGAAGCAGCGACCCAAGTCGGCGCTATTCTAAGTGGTTCAGACGAACAAACTGAACAGGCACTCAAGAATTATGGCAAGCATCTTGGCACCGCCTTTCAGTTGATTGACGATGCGCTAGATTACATGGCAAATGCAGATGAGCTAGGCAAAAATGTCGGCGACGACCTTGCAGAAGGCAAACCCACGCTGCCCCTTATTTATGCTATGCAACATGGTGATGACGAGCAACAAGCGCTGATACGGAATGCCATCGAAAATGGCGGGCTAGATCATATCGATGCGATCACTCAAATTATTCACAACACAGGTGCACTGAAATATACCTATCAGCAGGCCCAGAACGAAGCCGACCTGGCAAAGCATGCTATTGAATCATTACCGCCTTCAGAATATACCCAAGCTTTACGTTTCCTGGCTGATTACTCGGTGGATCGAAGCCATTAGGTTAGTATATGTTAACGAGTCAACCTCGATCTAGGTCACCTTCGACCACCGTCACAATTTAAATGAACTTCGGCAGTATGATTCATATATCTGTCCTCGCAGCATTGTTGCACTATATCTATCAATGCCATTGATTTTTTATCGTTGGCTTCGTGGGACTTCACCAAAACACCTACGTCAAAAAATTCTGTCAAACTTTTATTTTCGATTAAATGTCTTAGCCCCTTTAACTGCATATCCAACCATCTGCTATCTATCCGATGCATTAATGACGATGACGCTATTGTCGATAAACTTGTTGTTGGCTGAGATCCGCAAGAAATACCCGCAGTAGCATTAACTTCACGATTTAACATCTCCATCTGCACAACCACTTTATCAACTGCGTTCACCGGATACGTTTAATGCTCTTTTTTTGTACATACATTTCGCTGTCAGCCTTGTTAAGCAGCGTGATTACATCATCTCCATCCTGAGGAAAAATAGATGTGCCAATACTGGCTCTTAACTCGACTATATTCCCGTCAATTACAATATCCTCATTGAGACTAAATCGAATGGCTTCGGCTAGGTCAACATTTATGTTATTCAAGTTAAAATTCTCAAGAATAACTACAAACTCGTCTCCGCCGAGCCGCGCTACAAAGTCGCATGAACGGATATTCGCTCTAATCCTCTGCGCAACCTCGACCAATACTTTGTCACCAATATCATGGCCAAAACAGTCGTTAATCTTCTTAAAACGATTCAAATCTATGTAGAGTAATGCGATTCTTTGACCACTATCGCGAGCTCTCAGTATAGATTTTTTTGCGCTATCTTCAAATAGATAGCGATTGGCAACCTTGGTTAAGTTGTCATACAGGGCCATTTCAGTAAGCTTTTGGCGCGTGACAATATGCTCATCAATTTCACTTTTTAATTTTGAATTTAGTACTATCAAATTTATTTCATTTTTTGAAACTTTCAGCCCCTTACTAATATAAATCACGGCACCGGACAATAGTAATACGATGGTCATTAAGGAGGTTTCATTAGGATTAGGCTGGCCCATAATAATGACAATTAGTGGTATAAAAATACTAATATTAAATGCAATGTAATAGGCAGGAATGACGGAATATTGAAAAATAGCGATGGAAACCGAAACTATGTAAATAGGCAGAAGAAAAAGAATACCGTGAGCGGTATTTTCCTCGGGCAATAGTAATGTAGCTATCGCAAACATAAATCCGATGGCACAGCCTAGAAAAACTCTCAATTGAAGAAATTGAGCCAATTTATGAGTGACTGGAGTATTTTTTATTACGTGTCTAGAAATAATAATCAATGCTATAGCGAGAGCTGACGTAACCAGAAAATGGATCTTAATGAGCCCACTCTCGGCGTCATGAATATGTAACACTAGAGCGATTAACCCTGCGCCAAAAATAAGCGTCATCATATTGGAAGTTGAATAACTAAAAAAACGCAAAACACGTTGCTCGAAGACTTGTTGGTTTTTTTCGTCCATTGGATATGACAAAGAAAGTAATTGCTTTAAAGTCATTATTTGTTTCTCACTTTCCATCACTTGGGGTATTTCTTCAACAAACTCCAAACCTTGGCGTTGTTCGAATACGAACCTATAGAGCTGCTGTACTGCTAAAAGCCATTAAATCATATAACAAAATCATTTTCCAATAGGCTAGAAACTTCAGTTCACTGGAAGCTTGCTTAATGGATAGCGCTGCATCACAAAAAAATTTAGGAACATCGAATAGTTGCAAATTTTCGATACCATCAGCAGTAATTTCGTATCTAAGAATATGACCGGTTTAAATCATCGAGCCGACTGAGGTGATACCAAAACGATTGAAAGGTACCGCCGGAAAAGTTGGGAAAACGCAGGTTGGCCCCCACTCTCCTTTGATGACCCTCCTTACTTCCATGATTTTACGAGCACTTTGCTTTGGCCCCAACGTTGGGGCTCATACACCCTAGCCCCGAACCAACCTAAAACAATATTCAATAATCGGTATTGCCGTGACTCTTACAAGTTTTGTTGCCAATAATTACGTTAACACGGGGCATACACCCGTTTACCGCGTAAGCCCAAGAGTAGCCGTGAGATATACCAAAGCACAATCTGGCTAACCACTGTAGCCCTTTAAATAATAGAACAGTAATTCCAGAGCTGAAAACTGCAGTGAAAGGCTATTGAATAGCGCTAGACGAACGCTGCAAGCTTTCCCAATCGTTACCCAAGCCAACAACTGAGCTCGAGGCTTCCAACATGCCTTTACCTTTAATAATGTCGGCGGCGCGTTCAGCTAGCATAATGGTTGGGCCATTTAGATTACCGTTGGGAATCGTTGGGAAAATTGACGAATCGACAACCCGTAGCCCTTCAATGCCGTGCACTCTAGTTTCGGAATCGACTACTGCCATGTCATCTTCGCCCATCTTGCAGGTACAGGAGGCATGGTAGGCGCTTTCGACCGCGCTGCGCACGAAGGCATCTATTTCTTCGTCGCTTTGCACCGCTTCGCCGGGTTGGATTTCACTATCTCTAAAAGCATCCATTGCCGGTTGGTTGATGATTTCTCGCGTCAAACGCACACAAGCTCGATAGGCTTCAATGTCTTCCTTATGCTCGAGGTAGTTAAATCGGATCTCTGGCTTATCAGCCACATTCGGCGTCATCGCCTTTATGGTGCCACGGCTGTACGGCTTGTTGTGACCAACATGTACTTGGAAACCGTGGCCATCAAAGGCAGCGTTGCCATCGTAGCGCATCGCAGCGGGTAGGAAATGATATTGAATATCAGGCCATTCGATACCTGGCTTTGAGCGTATAAAAGCACAGGATTCGAAATGGTTAGTGGCACCCAAACCAGTTTTCGTCAATATCCAGCGCGCACCGATTAAAAATTTACTCCACAGGTTTAACTTGCCGTTCAACGTGATCGGCTGCTTACATTTGAATTGAAAGTAGAACTCAAGGTGATCCTGCAAGTTCTCACCCACACCCGGTAAATCGTGCTTCACTTCTATACCAGCTTGATACAAAACCTGTGCGGGGCCGATACCAGATAACTGCAACAAATGCGGAGAACCAACCGAACCCGCGCTCAGGATTACCTCTTTATTCGAAAGTACCTGCTGAAGACGACCATTTTTTACGAATTCGACACCAATCGCTTTCTTACCTTCCAGTAACACCCGTTGTGTTAAAGCATCGGTAATGACCGTTAGGTTTGCACGGTCAAGCGCAGGCTTTAGGTACGCATTTGCGGTTGACCAGCGCACACCGTTCTTCACCGTCATATGCATCGCACCAAAGCCTTCCTGTTGACGACCGTTATAATCGTCAGTCTTCATGTAACCCGCCTGCGTACCCGCTTCGATGAACGCACCGTACAAAGGGTTTTGCATATTATTGCCATTATTGGTCGCTAATGGACCTTGCTTGCCGCGGTATTCATCGCTACCAAAGGCCCAGGTTTCGGCCTTTTTAAAATAGGGTAAACAATGGCTATAGCCCCAATTTTTCGCGCCACTCGATTCCCACTGATCGAAATCTCTCGCATGACCTCGCACATAAACCATGCCGTTAATAGATGACGAACCACCTAACACCTTCCCTCGCGGGCAATGCATACGACGATTGTCGAGATGGGTTTCAGGCTGGGACTCAAAAAACCAATTGTATTTGGGCATATTCATCGGAATCGACAAAGCCGTCGGCATTTGAATAAAGATACTCTTATCACTGCCACCAGTTTCCAACAACAAAACGGAGACATCCTTATCCTCAGTTAGTCGACTCGCTAATACGCAACCCGCCGAACCAGCGCCAACAATGATGTAATCGTAAGTTTGTGTCATAACAGTAATCTCTTAAATTTGTAAACAAGCATTCTTAATCCTAATTGCCAAGACCTAGTGGTTACATTAGCTGACGATTAAGGTAGTCGAGTGCTATCGATTTAGCCTTTTGCGAATCAAAGCCCTGTTTCTCAAAAGCGCCTCGTAACCATAAACCATCAATTAAAGCTGCCATGCCTTCGGCGGCTATTTTAGCTTCGTCGGGTGCAAGTAAACGGCGATACCAAAAAATCAGGTTAGATTGTAACCGACGCTTATTGATGTTTTGTAGTTTAGCCAATGAAGACACATGCATCGCTTGAGACCAAAAAGCTAACCAACTAGTGACAAACCTTGCCGATGTTTGATGATCCGAAAAGTTGCCTTCTATAATGGCCCATATTTTCTGCCTAGGTGTCGCAGCTTGATGCACTCGTCTTGATACGGCGTCACCCAGATCATTCAGAATTTTACGCATGGTCGCCTCAACCAGTTCATTCTTACCACCAAAATAATGGCTGATGATACCGGTCGAAACACCAGCCAATCGACTAATTTTACTAATCGTCGTGTCAGCCAGCCCATACCGAAATATCGACTCACAAGTCGCATCAATTAGCTGAGCCCGGCGAACCGGCTCCATTCCAACTTTTGGCATAGTCGCCTCGTTATAATATCTTAATTATTATGTCATATTTTATATTGAACGGTCAATTAATAAAAACGGCAAGGAAAATGTGATACCTATGGATCATTCAACCACTGTCCAATTGCACCTGTCTCAGGTCGAAAATAACAAATCATACGCTCTCTACACGTTGAGTCCTGTGCCGCCATCCAGGGCGCTACGCCATGCAACGCTAGCCGATGCACTAAATAAGCCTCACCCGGCTTAACGGCTATCTCTACACGTCGACAGGTTTTAAATATTCTGCGCCTAACGTCATGATACGCATCGGTGACATCTATCGAAGTCCATTCGTCAGGAGAGCGGTTTTTGAACAATGATTCAAATGCTTCACGCACAACCTCATGCGAGCCTTCCCATATCACAAATGGTGAGGCGTCACTATCGTAATCAAGCAACGGAATCGCCAATATAAAGCCATGCCATTCGCGCAGGAATCTTCGTCGGTTTGGGCCTTCCGGTAAAAGCCCATCGACATGCGCTGCGTCACGGTATCGACGAAACTTGAATGCTGCGTCTGTCTCCGTTGACATGGGTTGTGGATAACCAGGGTAACAAATCGATACTTGTGCCTTATCCCAATCAAAGCCAGATAATTCTAATGCCTGAGCAATAAAATCTACCGCATCGCCTCCTAATGGCGGGCCAGAACCTACCGAACCATCGCTCGTATTGGGTAGAATATTGACACCAGCAAACCAGGTCTCTCCGCAGCGCAACCACTTTGCATTGTCGGGTTCAGCAACCGCCGAGCGAGCAATGGGAAGCGCGGATTCGATCCATTTTAATAGTTCGGGATCAGATTCAAACTGACACCACCCTCGCGTGAAAAAGTGTGACGTTTTCAACATCGTATTATCTAAGCTCATATTTCTTTGCTAAATGCCCCTATTGTAAATCACTACTGCCCCACTAACGTGGAAACCTCATGCCAGGCTATACTCGTTATCCAGCGCCCCTTGAAACTGCGGGATTCCGCATCAGAAAAAAGCACTACGCGGAATGACGGATGTTCTTTTTCCCCTATTGGCACTCATGTTATTTCAGCCTCAAAATAGCCCTCTGTACTTAGCTTAGCAACCGGGGCAACAACGGTTTGAGTCAATTGCGCCCAAACTTAACGGGACAGCCGTGATCTTACATATTACTTTCCTAAATATTGCTATCCAAAATAAAGCGCCGTCTCATATTGAGAGATGCATCTTGCACTGAATAAGGCTGATGCTATCATGGATCGATATTCCATAAACTTGCATAAACCGTCCTTTGCACGCTGTAGAGCCGACAATGTTGGATGAAACAATATGAATCAGATTCCAGAACAAAAAATCGCTCAACTCGATTGCTGGCAATCTTCAGTCGAAATAGAGCCGTTGAGTGGCGGCATGACTAACTTAAACTTCAAGGTTAGCGACGGCGCAGAAAAATACGTGGTTCGTCTGGGGTCCGACGATCCTATTCATTTGATTTCACGGGCAAATGAAAGAGCGACCAGCGAAGCGGCATTTAAAGCTGGTCTATCGCCAGAACTCGTTCATTCTGAACCAGGTGTATTGGTGGTTCGTTTTATTGAAGGCCATGTACTTGGGGAATCGGATGTCAGAAATGACCAGAACCTCGCCCGCATCACGACTTTGTTGAAAAACTTTCATCACACGATCCCGCAGAATTTTCATAGCATTCCCATCATGTTCTGGGTCTTTCAGATATTGAGGCATTATCAAAACTTCCTGCACCAAGGTGGTAGCCAACACAGAAACCGATTAACCGAATTAAGTAGCCAGGCGGCGACTCTCGAAAAGGCTGTCGGTAAAGTGGCTATTGTTTTTGGCCACAATGACTTATTGGCGGCGAACTTCATCGATGATGGCGAAAAAATCTGGCTCATCGACTTCGATTACGCTGGTTTTAATAGCCCCTTGTTCGACTTATCTAATCTGGCCTCGAACAATGAACTCAGTGCCGACCAGGAAATAACCATGCTTGAATCCTACTTTGGCCGACCATTCAACTCAAAACAATGGCGTAGTTATTACGCCATGAAATGCGCATCGCTGTTGCGTGAAACATTGTGGTCGATGGTCAGTGAAATCCATTCCGATCTTGATGTCGACTTTGCAGACTATACAAACAAAAACTTAGCTCGCTATGAACAAGCCTTCGACAGCTTTCAAAGCGAATATTGATAGACGTTTCGATAGCCATATCGTTAAAAGATGTCGATAAAACATACCGATAACTAACAACATCAACCCTCTCGCTTGAAGATCCCATTATGAAACTTGACCTTAATTTTGTTCGCCAGCAGTTTTCCCAGCTAAGTGATTACCCAGAGATTGTTTTCGCCTCAAACGCTGGGGGTAGCTTTGTTTGCAATCAGGTCAATGATTTGATGGAACACTACAATCGTCATACTCGTGTACAGCCTTACTCTCGCTTTACGCCATCACAAGAGGCCGGGCAAGCGATGGATCGTGCCAAACAAGCTTGGGCAGATGCGTTAAACATCAGCTTGTCAGAGCTGACAATGGGGCCATCGACATCGATGAACACGTACGTCATGGCACAGGCTATCGGTGCAAGCTGGAAAGCTGGTGACGAAATCATCGTGACCAATCAGGACCACGAAGCCAACAGTGGCTCTTGGCGTCGTAAAGCGCTGGAAAAAGGGGTTATTATAAAACAGTGGGAAGTGGACAAAGAAACTGGCTTACTCGATCCAGACCAATTATTTGAATTGCTAAGCAACAAAACACGCTGGGTATTCTTTACCCATTGTTCAAACATTGTCGGCACTGCCAACCCAGTAGCCGATATTACCAAACAGATCAAAGCGCTATCGAATGCCAACGTGTTTGTCGACGCTGTCGCTCACGCACCGCACCATATCCACGATTTGAAACAGCTCGGTATCGATGCTTATGCCTTTAGTTTGTACAAAGTGTTCGGGCCACACCAAAGCCTTCTATACGTCAATCAGACCATCCATGCCGAACTCGAATCACAGGCTCATTACTTCAATAGCGGTCACCCAGAATATGACTTCAACCCTGCTGGCCCGCAACATGGGCAAGTGGCCGCTTGTGCGGGCGTCATCGACTATTTCGATGCTTTACACCAACATCATTTTGGAAACACCGACGCCGGTCAATCGCAAAAAATGGCCGACATTCATCCGCTGATTCAAGCGCACGAAAATGAATTAACGCAGCCTATCCTCAGCTATCTAGACAATCACAGCAACGTCCAGTTAATAGGAAAAACGCATATAAAAGACAACGATCGCGCGCCCACGATTGCTTTCAAGCCATTAAAACAGAGCTCGGCATCACTCGCAGCGAGCTTACAAAAAGCAGGCGTCGGAACAGAAAACGGAACCTTCTATGCGCACCGACTGATAACCGATCTTGGTTTTGATGCCGATGACGGCGTGGTTAGAATCTCGCTGCTCCACTATGATAGAAATCAGGATGTGGAAAAAATCCTACTCGAATTAGATAGAGCACTTGGCTAAGCCCAACAAAACTAGGCTCGGCTACGCTGGATAATTGTGGGGTTGGACCATATGAATATCGAAACATCGATCATTTTCTTTATCACCATTTTGATATTTGCCATCACACCAGGCCCTGGTGTTTTTGCTTTGCTAGCAAAAGCATTGTCAGAAGGCATACAACCCTGCATTAGTCTGTCGTTTGGAATGGCCATCAGCGATATAGTGTATTTGATATTGGCTTGTTACGGGCTATCAGCACTCGCCGAGCAATGGGGCGGCGTATTCACAACGATACGGATCGTAGGTGCAATCTATCTCATCTATCTGGGATGGAAAATATGGAATAGTCGCAGCCAATATCGCGAAGTGAGCGAGCCAGATTCCGGCCAACGAAAGCTCGCCGGGTTCGCTCAAGGATTTCTAATCTCAGCATCAAACCCCAAAGTCATCCTATTCTACCTCGCATTCCTACCCAACTTTATGGACTTATCGACACTCAGCGTCAACGATGTCATGCTGGCATCATTGTTGACCTTCATCGCCCTGATGCTCGGCCTGATGTCAATTCCCCTCAGTACCTTGTGGGCAAAGCAGTTTTTCCGTTCAGAAAAATCCATGCGCAGCCTAAACCGCGTCGCGGGATCGATCATGATTTCTGCGGGACTTTATCTGGGGTTAAGGCAATAATGTTACTCGAACAACGGTATTGACACCTACTATGAAAAAACTCAATCTATTAAAAGCTGGCATAGTCGGATCAATCGTCACCGCTATTTGCTGCTTCACCCCTTTTCTAGTCATCGTTTTTGGTCTAGCGGGGCTCTCGTACTTTGTTGGCAACCTTGATGCCATTCTACTGCCATTACTGGCTATCTTCATAGGTATCACAATTTTTGCACTATGGAGAAAATCAAAGACAGGACTACTGCCCAAGTGACAACTGATATTGTTATACCCGACTCAACTATTACCTGTCCACAATGTGGCTTCAGTAAAAAGGAAACTATGCCGACAGATGCCTGCCTATGGTTTTATGAATGCGAGGATTGCGGCGAACGGATCAAACCGCTGCCTGGCGATTGCTGTGTTTTTTGCTCCTATGGCAACACACCTTGCCCGCCTATTCAATTAGAACACACTGACGGCACCAACCTTTGAGCCGGACTGAGCTCAACCTACCTATAACTTCAGCAGCGACTTAATCACGTCATCCACAGCCATCATTCGAGTCAAAAAATCCTTCCAGAGACGACAATCGCAAGGTTAATGGCTTGTCACATTACGCATTGTCAGGGTGAGTTTCTAAAAATAATCAGGCACGCAGTTTCACTGAGAACATTGGGAATGCCTCATGATTTGTAGTGTCGCCACCACTCGGTTGCATAGACACAGTTATGTGCTTTTGGTCACTTTATACTTGCAAAGTGATCAAATCCTTCAGCGGACAGTGGATGACTTTTTCAAGCATTACCGTAAATAATCAGGAAAAAGATAGGTTCTGAATTTGATTTCCAAGATTGATATTGACGGATAGGCATTTTATACTTCGATACAAGATCTAGTCAATGTCACGCGTGACTGGTAAGCAAGCCGTTTCATAACCCAAACAAACAGTTTTCCTACGATAATTCCCTAAGCTATGTTTCCCTATTTAAAGCTCGCCATCACCTTGCTGAGATCACGCAAACGATCGAAGTTATCAATCGACGAAACCGGTGTAATTCAATGCCGGGTCGGTTTGACCGACATTGACCCTTTCATGGAATTAAATCATGCCCGGCAAATAACCTATATGGAACTCGGACGATGGGATTTTTCCTACCGAACCGGGTTTCTGGATTTACTGAAACAGAAAGGATGGGGGTTGACTGTTGGTGGTATCAGTATTCGATACCGTCGTCGGGTTGCACTCTGGCAACGTTTTTCTGTCACTACCCAGGTTGTTTGTCATGACGGCCGTTGGTTCTACTTTTTACAGGAAATTATCAAAGACGAGAAAATCTGTTCGTCAGCGTTAATTAAGGCCGGCGCAGTTTCAAAGCAGGGTTTGGTGCCAGCCATTGAAGCTTTGGAAGCAGTCGACCAAGGTGATTGGGGGCACGATATCCCAGAGTGGGTTCAGGCCTGGATTGATGCCGAAGGACTGCGACCCTGGCCGAAATGAGGTTTTAT
>JBLHID010000064.1:0-15137 GCA_047615545.1 Polaribacter sp. | reverse complement strand
TTCAATGGGATCATAGGTTAATAAAACCTGACACTGCCCTAGAGGCTCACGAGCCGTCGTGATTATTAAAAGCTACCATCCCGACAACCAAGAGGCCGTCATTGGCTTGTGGCAAAATTGTAAACTTGTTGTGGAGTGGAATGATCACGTTAAAGATATTGAGTGCATGGATTACGCCTGAGTCACAACGGAGTAGGTCGAAGTATTGATTCAGCCCCCCTTAACTAGCGCTTCTGTCTGAGATACCATTACTGAAGTGATCTGATTTTATCAAGCTTGGATTCAACTCAAAAATGCATAACCTGATTTTTTCAATCGCTGAAGCGAAGAAGGGGCCAATTTTTATTATTAATTCCGGCTCGTGCGCCTACGAATGATTATTCGTTTTCACTGAGCCCTTTTAATTATCGGAATAGTTTAAATCAATGGCCTTAAACTTAAAGGCATAAAAAAGGCGAGGCAATCAATTGATTGTCCCGCCTTATTTATGCCTCACAGAAACGGGTGTGAGGCGTCTACCAATTTACAACGTTTTAATATAAGACAACAGTGCGTGTCTTTGTGCTTTGTTCAACGCTGGTAATGTTTCACCACCTGTAACAAGAGGTGTTCTTCCTGCCGCATATTCGTGACCACTGTTACTGTTGGCTCGCATCGGCACTTCAGCGATGCATAAGTAGCCGTCATCGTAATCAGCATATTCTGCAATTGTAGGTATGGCAGAACCATTGCAAACACGCGTTTCATCAGTAGCTCTTATTGTTCTCACAGTACCTGGCGTTTTTGTGCTTTCGACGTAAGCAATTTTTTCACGTGTTGTGAAAACAAAACCGTCATAATCTGTAGATTGGAAGCCTGCTTTAACGGGATCATATTCACGCGAACCAACAACAAATTCACTTGGACGCATCTCACCATCGGCAGGGTTAACACATGCACCCGATTTTTCTTCCTGGATAAGACATTTACTTGGCAACAATAGATCATACAAATTGGGTACAGAGCCATTGTGCAAGAATGGTGCAGTTGCCCAAATACCATTTAGTGGCCGACCTTTATACGCGACCAATGAAGCCCAAGGGTCGACCGTTGAATCCGCAACGTAATCGCCACGCTTAATACTACCTTTAACGGTGTTATCACGAATAGCGGCAATGAAGTCACCGACACGCTCCGTCCAACGAGTTATAAAATTCTTATCCATATCAGGAGTCGCTACAACATTCACCGTGACTTTCGTCAATAAGGCAGCAACAGGCTCTCGCTCTTGCAATAAAATATCACCAACGCCTACGCCTAAATACAGATTCTCTACAATGCCGCTATAGGCAGTGTGAGCCACGCTATTTTCAGCCATCGCTGGATCAGTACCAACGGTATCAACCCGCGTAAAGTTGGCAATAACTCGACGAGTGTCTGATGATCTATCGATATCGTGGTGACAAGAAACACAATTAGTCTCGTAATGACGCTTGCCTTCGGCTAAAACTTCGGCTGACTCATGTTCACCCAAAATATCAGTCGGCCATTCTGGCGACTGCAATCCACCTAACTGGTCTTCAATCAAGCGAAGGTTATGAACATCGACCGAAGATCTGTAGCTAACAAGCTCTTCTGGGTTCTGGCCACCTATAAGGTTAGTTAGGAAAGTACCGCCGCCATCCTTCACTTTATGCCAATCAAGTGTACCAAAAACACCAATCACTTCACCCGCATTACGGCCGATGGGTCCAACGCCCGCATTGTCAGCGATACCGTTCCACTGTACATAGTCGTGCTGAACAATATCCCATAGGAATGGGTAACTTACAGGGGCATCAGGCGTGTTATAGATCTTCTTCTGCAGCTTGGTATATACCGCTTTAGTAGTACCAAATTTCGACACACCATTCGCTTCATATTGAATGATAGAACGAGCAGTAATCGCTTCACGCTCGATTGCCGACAACAAGCCAGTCATACCATGCAATATGGTATCAACTTGTGCGTCATCAAAACAATAATTAGCCTTTTTCTGCTCTGGAGTACAGGTGCTTAACAAGTCGCGCAGACGATCCGTTGTTAACAAATGTTCTGCCGTGCGATTGTAGATACGACCAAATGCGTCTAAACGACCGTAACCATAAGCCGATTCACTGCTGACATGGTTAACACCGTTATACATATTCATACGTAGACTAAAGCGCTCTAGATCAATCATTACCTCTTCTTCAGAAGCATAATTATCCCGTGCCAACACTTCTTTTACGAACAGCGCTTTACGCGTGTCATCTTGCAACGTTTGCACTAAAGCATCACCTATGCCACGCATGAAGCTATCCATATCAGACATTGCGGGGCCACCATCAATACGAATAGCTAATCCGTCGTAGTCTATTTGCGAGGTATGGCATGCCGCGCATGTAGGCCCGACAAATTCGGTATTGTCTGTGTAACGAATATCACTGTCTTCATTCACAGGCTTTAAGCTGGTGTAAGTATCTTTAACAAAGCCAACAGGCAGACCATCTGGGTTACTTTCAGATGCAACTTGCGGCAAATAACGATAGGCATTGATATTATCGTTATCTCTAAATAATTTTTGTTCTACCGTGCAGTTAGGCTTGCCACCTTTGGTAGCGCAAGCTTGGCGCAGCACCATAAAAAAGTCATATGGCAGCAGGTCTGAACCCTGTGTGACGTTGTAAAACCAAAGACTTTCTTCCGTGTTCCAACCCTGGTCTACATACATACTTTTCGTGTAGCCATCATCAGGCGCTACCGGAGTTTTCGCATTAACATGCAACGCATTGCTATCAACAATTGCAACACCACGATTAGCAGCATCGTCGCTATAACGCCATACATCTTGGACATAAATGATAAGCGCAGTTAAAACAACCAGCGCAATCACTACATATAAAAGTTTTTTAAATAAACCAGACATAAGAATCATTCCCTGTGATTAGTAATATTTACTGATACCGAACACCCAAGTCCGGAGATAATTTACATGCTATAACAAAATAACCTCAATTCATACAGACTAATTTGACCCTAGAAAATTTAGGATCAAAACCAATATACCTCAAATGGTCTAATTTTAATGGGATATGAAGGAAATCAACTCGCTTTCATCTGCCCTTATCTATTCATATTGAGCCATAATCTGTCCTTGTTTTTCTGGGCGCTCAGGGCCAGAGGGAGTTACTTAGCGAATTACTTAGTCACCTTCATTTTTAGAATGCTGTATTATCCGAAAATCCATGGCGCTGTAGGAGAACCTACGGACATAGCAATAATAACTAGGGCGTAATAGTCAAGTATTCCGAGAGATGTGTGCCTCTAAATGGATATTTCCTTTTTTAAGTTGCGTTTATTGATTTAACCGGCGGCCTTTCTATATCAATTTAATACTGCGGGTGTCCATAAAGGATGCCTACCCCTGGTAAGGCACAGCGACTGATACATAGACGACAGATACATAGACATCCACGAGCAATCATGATTATTAAAAGCTACCATCCCGACAACCAGCAAGCTGTCATTGACTTGTGGCAATCTTGTAATCTTGTTGTGGCTTGGAATGATCCGCTAAAAGATATTCAACGCAAGCTGTTGGTTGATCCTGATTTGTTTTTGATTGGTGAAATATCAGGTGGAATAGCTAGTGGGATGTCAGGCGAAATAGTAGCCACAGTAATGGGGGGATACGAAGGTCACCGTGGCTGGATCAATTATCTGGCCGTATCGCCAGAACATCAGCGTAAAGGCTATGCCCGCGCCATGATGGAACAGGTTGAAGGTTTGATTCAAAATAAAGGCTGTCCAAAAATAAACCTACAGGTGCGCAGTAGCAATGCTGATGTCATTAAGTTTTATCAGGCCATTGGCTATGATGTCGAAAATGCAGTCGGCTTGGGCAAGCGATTAATACCTGATGACTGAATCGATTATCGCTCTATACTTTCGGTCTGCCCTAGACTACCCAGTGCCACTGCGACGGATTTCAAGAGAATTTCCAACTTAAGGTAGAAACACCAGCAAACTTGTTAGTACAGCGTGAAAATATACGTGAATCTACAAACCCAATGAGATATTTTTACGCCTCCTTGTCTAGTGCTTCGAGCAACTTATCTTCTTCATCAGGATGCATCATTATAGACTGCTGCGCATAAGGGAAACGTTTCTCTGTTGTTTCGATTTGAAATTGTTCCAGAGCAGTGACTCGCTCTTCATACATTTGTTTATGCAATGGCGCGAGATTACCGAAAGCATGCGCATGTTTAGGCGCGGGGTCAGACTCTCCGCAAATATCGGACATGAACAGGAAAATCACATCACCAGCATTACCCGAACCTAACGAAAATGTGACAATCGAGGTTTTATCATTTAGGTGATTTAGCGTTTGCTCCGCCACGCATTCGATCTCTACCGCGAAACAACCGACATTTTCCAGTCGCTTAAAAGTACGGTGAATTTCCATTGCCTCATCCGCCGTTCGACCATAGGCACGTAGGCCGCCGCACCATATACTGATAGACGGTACGAGTCCCATATGTGCCTGCACTGGGATATTTTCTTTTGCTAGCATTTCAACAGCGTCGAGACTTCGATTGGTATAGAACATATCGGCCCCCTGCTCCATACAGGTTATAGCAGCGGCTAGAATTTCATCATTTGACCGATATTGTCCCCAGGTACTGCCTGTGCCCATAAAGTGATTAGGTGCAATTTCACGTGATGATTCTACGGCGTTATCCCACACAGTCAGTGTATCGATACCTGCGTCGACACAGGCTTTCAGTTCTGTCAGATTTCCTGGGTTACACATAGTCAATCGTTTGCCAGAGCGCTTTAATGCCCTGAGATCGGGTATCGTATAGTTTCGTCGAGCTGGTTTACGCCCAAAGGTATATATGTCTTTCATTACATGCTCCTATAAAGAGGTCTAGTACCGATTCCAGCTTAAATATTTATATAAATCGTTCCAGCCTCATTTTTAACATCATAGGTTTTAAGGTCTATACACACAGGGCCTGCTAGCGCCTCGCCTGTCTCGATATCAAACTGCCCCATATGAAGTGGGCATTCGATAATGCCATCGACAACAAAACCATCTTCTAGGTGCTGTTGTTCATGAGTACAGTAGCCATCAGTAGCATAGAACTCACCATCTAAGTTATACAGCGCGTAACTATTGTGTTCATAATCGAAGCGATGGACAGACTCGTTTTCAACCTCATTTTCATCGCAAACCTTTACCCATTGAGCGTCGTTCATTGGACTTTTATCCATTAACTATTTAGCCATCTGATTTTTGAGTTGATAAAGCCGACGACGTCGATCATTAATATAACGATCACCAGCTTCAGTACCATCGTGAAAACTGCCGAACACTTTGTCCCACGGCGTTTCGTAGGAACCAAAGTTACAGTCAATAAACCGATGATGTAATTGATGCATGAAGTCACCAATTTCGATACTCATATAACGATTTAATTTCACTCGCTCATACCCGCAGTGCGACGTAGGGCCGGCAATGGTATGCAATAACAAATTAAAAATCATATGGACGGGATGACTTGGCACTAGGAAGTAGATGCTTACATCTGAGTACAATAGAACATGCTCGACTGGATGCATGGCATGACCTGACCAGGGCCCCGTATTGACATTTTTGTGATGCCAGGAATGCACCCACTTGTACAATGGGCCAATATGTAATATTCGATGGAACACGTAAAAATGTAGCCCGCTCCATATCGGCACCAGCAACATCAGGCCAATAAACCAGACAGAATTGTCGCTAAATGTAATCAGCGTGGCATGGCCATTGGCATAACCCCAAAGCATCAAACATTCCCAAAGTGTACCGATTGGCACCGCCCCAACCAGCGTCCAGAACATATTGTCCCAAACTTGATTACCAAAATGAAAAGTCTTCGATTTTTTCGACAATGGCCTAGCATCGTAACGAAGATCATCGGCTTGCCTGCGAAAGGTAAACAGGAACAAGTGCAGTCCGCCGGCGACGACTAGCACAATAACAAGGTTTCTCAGCGCAATCTCTAACATCCAGTCGAGTTCAAAACTGGCTGCTCGTTCGAAAGATGGCGTGAACCAATTCCAAATTCCAATGGCAATTAGTAACAACCAGAAACGCTGCGAAAATGGCCGCCAAACTCCGTACAAATATTTTAGACTATTAATTAAACTAAACGGAAATTCAAAATATGGCGCCTGTCGAACCGGCTGGTCTGGTTTGTAATGCCAGATCTTACGGGCGATACGTTTACGCTTTTCAGGTGTTGATTCGTCTTTCATTTTATCTATCGAGTCATCGACAGAAATAGATTTTTTGAGCATCTTAGTAAAATCTTCAGTCAAGTTATAACGCTAATTTAATCAATGTTAGTCAGAATTGACAAACTGCGTTTCACTCGGCTTTGATTTAGCTATACTTAAGCTTATTACCCATTGAGATCCGTAATGCGTAGAAACATACCGTCATTAAACTGGTTAAGAGTGTTTGAAGCAGCGGCTCGTGGCGAGAGTTTTTCAGGTGCGGCTGAACTACTCAACATGAGCACTTCGGCTGTCAGCCAACAGATAAAAGCACTGGAAAACCACCTGGGTGAACCACTATTCAAACGGGGGCCACGCCATGTTGAATTGACAGTAGCTGGCCATGCTTTTCTACCGACTGTCCGTCAATCGTTGAATACCATCGAAGAAACAGCGGATTCTTTATTCGGTGCGGAGAGGTATAACGCGCTAACACTGCAAGCGACGCTGATATTTGCGACGTCTTGGCTAGCGCCACGATTACCTGAGTTTGCAATGCTGTATCCAGAAATACAATTGCACATGACAGCCGCTTACCATGAAACAGATTTCCAGCGTCCGGGGTCGGAGTTAAGAATTCTATTCGGGCCTGTTCATCGCAGTTGGCCACAATGTGAACCGCTGTTTGACGAAACCATCTACCCTGTTGCGACTGCGGAGATAGCACAGTCAATTCAGTCGCCAGAAGACTTACTTCACCATAGACTCATTCAGGTATCGTCGCATCGTATTAACTGGAACCAGATCCTACGGTCGATTGGTATAGAAGACATCCCCACCAGCCAGTTTTGTTTTGTCGACTCTAGCCAGATAGCGTTATCAATGGCTGCGTCTGGTTATGGCGTTGCTTTAGCAAGACGCCCCACGACTAATTGGTTAGCAGAGCAGCTCAGTTTAGAGCCATGTAAAATGACCACTGAACTAAAAAGTCTGGAGGCTTATTATTTGGTTTACCAAAATCTAGAGAACCTTTCCGCCTCAGCCAAGGTATTCCGACATTGGTTATTGAACAATATTACTGCCTAAAATATAAATTAGACCACCTCACGAATAGATCGCAAGGCAAGCAAGCCAAAAGCTGGCCCAGAACTCAGTAGCCAGAGTATTTAATGATCAGGTTCATTAGAGGATGTCTCGAATCAATAACTGCAGTGACTCTCTATTTCTAAAATGATTGATGTTGAGTTCATAGTGAACATGAATGCTGTCGTGGTTTGCTTCCAACACTTCGGTAGGTTGGAAAAAGGCAATGGCTTCAAAACGATTAATTGAGGTGTCGCCCTTCGATTTCAGCTCAAACTTGATGTGTTTTTGCGCCAATACTCTGCTATTGGTCACGTCAAATTCACCAACAAAACTAGGGGACGGGAATCGCTGGCCCCACGGGGTCAGATTTTGAATGGTCTTCGCGAAGTCGAGGGTCATATACTGACTATCGAGCGAGCCATCGCATTCGATTGAATCGGTGAAACAAGCGGGATCAACCAAATCAGCGATCACAGCTTGAAATGCCGTTGAAAATAGATCGAACGCATCCGCCTTTAAGCTCAAACCTGCGGCCATTGCATGGCCACCAAATTTCAAAATAATCCCAGGGTAGCGCTTGTCTACCGCGTCCAGTATATCGCGAAGATGAACCCCGGGAATTGAGCGCCCTGATCCTTTTAGCAGGCCGTCTTCTGCCTCGGCGAATACGATGCTCGGGCGATGATATTTTTCCTTCACCTTGGACGCCACAATTCCAACGATACCTTCGTGCCAGCCTTTTTGGAACAATACAATTCCAAGGCTTGCTCGTAATTCAGGTTCACTTAGTTTCGCCAGTTGAAGTTGCGCTTCATCGGCCATTTTCTGTTGTATGTCTTTTCTTAATTGATTGATGTCGTTTAGCTGGTTGGCAAAGCCATCGGCACTCGTTTGATCATCGGCTAATAAACATTGAACACCGCTGGTCATGTCTTCTAGCCTACCCGCCGCATTTATTTTGGGTGCAATCGCAAAACCAATGTCGGTGCTGCTCACATGGCTGATTTGTTTATTGGATATTTCAATCAATGACTGGATACCGGCAGAGCAATGCCCAGCGCGTATCCGCCTTAAGCCTTCATTGACTAAGAGTCGATTATGAAAATCGAGTGGTACCAAATCGGCCACGCTACCTATCGCAACCAAATCTAGGCAGCTAGCTAGGTTCGGTTCTAGTCTGTGTTGATTAAACCATTCGACATCACGTAACGCTTTGCGTAACCCTAGCATGAGATAAAACGCGACTCCAACACCTGCTAGATTTTTGCCTACGGTTTCTTCGGGCCATGCATTTTGATTGATGATGACGTTAGCATTAGGTAGTTCATCAGCGGGTAAATGATGGTCAGTGACAATAACATCGATATTTTGTGCCCGTAGCAATGCAATGCCATCGATGCTCGCAATGCCATTGTCCACCGTAATAACACAATCGGGTTTGGCTTCGACTATTTTATGTGCGATTGAAACGGATAAGCCATAGCCATTAATGAATCGGTCGGGCATGAGATAACTGACGTTGTGATGCCCCATTAGTGTCAATGCTCTAACACATAATGCGGTACTAGTGGCACCGTCCGCATCGTAGTCGCCAAAAATCAATATATGTTGATTTTGCCCAATGGTGCTGGCCAGAAGCTTGGCTGCCTCAGGTAGATTTTTGATCGCTTCTACAGGCAGCATTCGCGATAATGTATAGTCAGTTTCATCGAAGGAACTAACGCCACGACCCGCGAGAATTTTCCAAATAGGCGTGGGAAATTGAGTATCAGTTTTCAACTGAGACTGGGTAACATCCCGTATCAGCAGACTGCGTTTAGTCATTTTTTATTCCATTCCAAGTTGACCAAAACTAACCAGGGTTTTCGACGATCGCCAGATCTTGTATTTAGAAAATGGAGTCATTGTCAAATCGAAATGATGGGCGGCCCTTAATTGAAGTGATAAGCGGCTAGACCGAAAGAATGTCATAGCTGGTTTGAATATATCCTTCTCCAATAATTCTAGCTTGGCTTGTAAGTCATCACCACTCGACGATTTAAGTGCTTCTAACAATGAAAGGTCGATAACAACAGAGTTCTCTCCACTTTTCATCTGAGTCAATCGATCGAGCGGCAGGCGCCGGATATTGCTGCCTTCGGCAAAGCGAATCAATTCTTCATCATCACAAAACCATGCAGTTTTATTCTCATCAAACTTCGGCTTTTCCCCTGCCCCCCAGAACCACAGACTATTGATCGGAAGTAAGCCTGTTGTCAGTCGATTTTGATTAACGGGGTGTTGGTGCATGAACATTTGCATTTCATTCATTAATTTGTACCAAGGCAACGCCTGCTTCGATTGCTCGATAAACTGATTCGCCTTCCGGCCAATCACTGACAGATAGTGTGGATAACAATCGGATGGTTCACAGTGTTTCAAACGCATCAGCCAAAGCCCATTGTGTAATGGCTTCAGCTCACAGTCCTCACTAAAAAAGTCCTGTAAATCTTCAAGTATTAGTGATGAATCATCCTGATTGACACTATTGCTTTCTAACGGAATGACCAGTGCATTGTGCATATCTGCTTTTAAATGAATCGTTCGACAAAGTAAATGTCGCTGAGGTTCGTCCGCCGTCATGTCGCCGCTCCCTGCAACATAGGCTTGTGCAAAAGGTAAGGTTTGGCGTCCAGTCAGTCCGATAGAGCTTGCAATAATCGACTCGAAGTCAGTTTGCTCGTTCGGTATCGTATTTGAGTAGGACAGTAATTGATTCAACGCTGGCAGATTTGATACCAAAAACTCGGGAGCAAACTCCTCTAACGGCAAATTGAACAACCCGGGTATGACTAGATCTATCTGTGTATTCATCCTGTAAAACTGACTTAATCGTTGAGGCTGGTTGTCACCAGCTCATCCAAATCTCTTGATATATTTGGTGTTTCGGCCATTCTCTCTATTTGGCTTTTCATTAAGGCTGCCTGTGCAGGTAACAGCTTACGCCAATGTAAAAAGGCGTTCGCCATGCGAGCAGATACCTGAGGGTTGATTGCATCTAGCTCAACTATTTTATCCACAACAAACTCATACCCTGCCCCGTCTGCCTGATGAAAGGCGCTTGAGTTCCCAATCAATGCGCCTAGCAGTGATCTCGCCCGGTTAGGGTTCGACAAGGTATAGGCGGGGTGTTCGAATAACTTGACGATAGTGACCAAAGCGTCGGTTTGAGAAGACAAGCCCTGCGCGCTAAACCACTTATCGACTACGAGTGCTGTATCCTGCCACTGCTCATAAAAGTCGGACACTATCTGGTCTCGGACTGCATGTTGGTAATTCACAACTGGCTGCAAGCAAGCCATTTGATCGGTCATGTTATCGGCTGTCTCGTATTGTTGACGGCAAAGATCAAAATAAACGTCTTTTTCGAGTGTCAGTAAATAAGCCAAACAGATATTTTTAAAACGTCGCTGTGCCATTGCTTCTGGCGTAATAGAATACTCACCAGAAATGCATGACTGTTGGTAGTGGGTCAATAATAAGGCTTCATGCTCAGTTGCAATAGATAGCCGAATCGTTTCGCGTACCAGTCGTAACTTGTGAACATCAACCAAATCGAGAAGCTCACCCAAATATTTTTCACTCGGCAATACGAGCATTTCAGCTTTTAATGCCAAATCAAGATCACTATCGTTCAATAAAGCCGCGAACCCATTCACCAGATCCTCCATCAAGTCAGGCCATTGATCGACTTCGGCCGCGAGCATATTGAGCATTACCCTACTCGCTAATTGTTGGCTCGCTTCCCATCGATTAAAAGCATCGTTATCACACGACATCAGTTGAGCGAGCTCATTGTTGTCCTGATCTGTAGTCAATGAAATCGGTGCTGAGAATTGACGAAATGCCGATACCACGGGAAGGCTATCGATATTATTAAAACTAATTCGTTGCTCGGACTGTTTGATATCGATGGTTAGCTCGGTACTGCCCTTTTCGTCCAGCGCCAGTGCTTCACCTTGTTGATTACCTCGTTGGCTAAACAGAGATAACCGCATCGGTAGGTGGAATGGCAAATTAGGCTCACCACGGGTATAACCAGCATCTTGTAAGATCACCAGCGTGAGTGTTTTCTGAGCTGCGTCGAATTCGCGCCGTATACTAATTTTCGGTGTGCCCGATTGCTCGTACCAGCGTTGAAACTGACTAAGATCAACAGCCGATGCATCTTGCATTGCTTGCCTGAAATCGTCGGTGGTAACCGCTTGACCATCAAACCGAGTGAAATATAGATCCATTCCCTTACGGAAATTGGCTTTACCCAGCAGCGTATGAATCATACGCACCACTTCAGCGCCTTTGTTGTAAACCGTCGCTGTGTAAAAATTATTAATTTCCTGATAAAACGCAGGTCGAACCGGATGCGCCATCGGGCCTGCATCTTCTGGGAATTGGTGATTACGCAAAATACGAACATCGGTAATACGCTGAATCGCACGGGAGGTCATGTCGGCACTAAATTCCTGATCCCGAAACACAGTTAAGCCCTCCTTCAAACTGAGCTGAAACCAGTCACGACAGGTGACTCGATTACCAGTCCAATTATGGAAATACTCATGCCCAATGACCCCTTCGATACCCAGATAGTCATCATCAGTCGCCGTTTGTGGGTTGGCTAACACGTACTTTGTGTTAAACACATTCAACCCTTTGTTTTCCATCGCACCCATGTTGAAGTCGTCCACCGCAACAACCATATATAAATCTAGGTCGTACTCCAATCCAAAGGTGTCTTCATCCCACTTCATCGCTTTCTGCAGCGATATCATGGCATGGTCACATTTATCCTTATTGTGATGCTCAGTAAAAAACTGCAGCGCGACAGTACGGCCAGAGACGGTTGTAAACTCTCCGTCAATACGAGCCAGATCACCAGCTACCAGCGCGAAGAGGTAGCTAGGCTTTGGATATGGATCAGACCACTCGGCCCAATGGACATCAGCCAATTCAGTCGACTCTCCCGAATCAACCAAATTGCCATTAGAGAGCAGATGAGGAAACTGCTGGCGATTTCCAAAAATTGTGGTTTTGAAAACGGACATCACATCAGGTCGATCGAGATAATAAGTAATGTAGCGGAAACCCTGTGCCTCGCATTGCGTGCAAAAATTTCCATTCGATAAATAAAGCCCTTCTAGTCGCGTATTTTGTGCTGGATCGATCTCTACTTCGCAGGAAAAAACAAAATTATCAGCCACATTAGGCAGCGTTAAATATGCATCACAGACTTGGTATTGATCTGGCTTTAACAGTACATCGTCAATGCTGATGGTGAGTAACTTAAGATTGATGCCATCTAGCTTTAAAGTCTGCGTATTTGAACCTTCTGTTCTTATATCTCTACTGGCATCTGCCCCAGTATATGTTCGGGAGATGGACAACCTGCTTTGAACGCGGGTTTTATGTTCATCCAAATGAAACACCAGTTCCGTTTTGGTTATGGTGAATTCTGGTTGCGCGTATTCACTTAGATACTTTCGTGAGTTTTGATCGGTTTTCATAAAACTACCTTCTAATCATGCCAAAAAATGACGTAAAAACAATTATCGAAGTGTACCTGAATCCTCGTCGCGGGCTGTTCGAAATCACCTCCAATCGAAAAATATAGTGACACTAGGCTAGGTTTCAATCAGATTGATGACAAATACAGCAATCTATTTCACCGCAGCTCCAATTTGAGCACCACATAGGTTTCGAATAGCCCATAAATCGGCTATCATGCGCTTCGATTTTTCATTGTCACAATATTCTTTTTATCCTACTTGCCCACACTAGAGAAATTCATCATGGCTACAGAACGCACAATATCAATCATCAAACCAGACGCCGTTGCTAAAAATGTTATCGGCGAAATCTACAGCCGTTTCGAGAAAGCAGGCTTAAGCATTGTTGCAGCACGTATGGAACACCTAACGGCTGAAAAAGCGGGTGAATTCTATTCAGTTCACAAAGAGCGTCCTTTCTACAACGACCTCGTATCATTCATGACTTCTGGCCCGGTGATGATCCAGGTATTAGAAGGCGAAAATGCAATCGCAGCTAACCGCGACGTGATGGGTGCAACTAACCCAGCAGACGCAGCGGCAGGCACAATTCGCGCTGACTTCGCTAAATCAATTGACGAAAATGCCGTACATGGATCAGATAGCCCAGAAACAGCAAATGCAGAAATTGAATTTTTCTTTGGCGCTGATGGCGTTTGCGCTAGAACTCGATAGTTTCTAGCCTTACCTGTAAGAAATCTCTGCAAGATATTTCTGCAAAGAACCAATAGCCGTTATAAACGGCTATTGGTTTCTTAATTTATAAGACTTGAAGCTTAAGGAAAGGTTTCACAGGTATTTTTCTTAATATTTCACTGCCCCATAACCAGCCATCGAAGCGACGCTTTTGCGTCCCTTGCTAATATTAAGTCCACAATCAGCCTTAACGTCTTGATCAAGAATACGCTCATCAGCGTCACCGATAAACACATGTTTCCCTAGATTACTTTGAGGGAAATCACTATTGCTAATAGACTCTGTTTTTGACGCTTCAATTGACCAAAGTTAAATTCATGTTAATGTTCTAATACCGCTATAAAAATAGAATTAGGCCAGCCATATGCGAATAGAAGACGATAACAAACTTGACTATAAAGATGTGCTAATTAGACCCAAACGTAGCACACTCGGTAGTCGTAAAGATGTTGATTTGTATCGGAAGTTTAGTTTTCGAAACTATCAAGGTTCTAAGACCGACAATCACTATCACGGCATACCCATCATGGCTTCAAACATGGATGGTGTGGGCACCTTTGAGATGGCCGACGCACTAGCCAAAATTGGCTTATTCACCAGTTTGGTGAAAAACTATAGCGCCGACGAATTAATTGATTTCTTTGGCCAAAATAACGAGAGTCGCTTGGAAAACGTAGCCTATTCGATGGGCATTACTGAATCTGACTTTGATAAATTCAAAGTCGTTTACGACACAGCCAGCACCCGATTAAAATATGTCTGCGTCGATGTTGCGAACGGTTATTCGGAACGTTTTTCTGAGTATATAAAACAACTTAGGGGCACCTATCCAAATATCGTCATTATTGCGGGCAATGTTGTCACCGGTGAAATGACCGAGGAATTAATTTTGAGTGGTGCCGATATTGTTAAGGTCGGCATTGGCCCTGGTAGTGTTTGCACAACGCGAATTCAAACTGGTGTTGGCTTCCCCCAGTTATCTGCCGTGATCGAATGTGCCGATTCGGCGCACGGGTTAGGTGGCCATATCATCGCTGATGGTGGCTGTACTTGTCCTGGCGACTTGGCCAAGGCGTTTGCCGCCGGTGCTGACTTTGTGATGCTCGGTGGTATGCTGGCAGGACACGACGAAGGCGGTGGTGACATTATTACGCGTCACTATAAAACAGGTGAAGTGAAGCAAACCGACAGCGGCTGGGACGACGTCATAGAAGAACGTAAATTCATGCAGTTTTATGGCATGAGTTCGGAGGCAGCCAATACCAAACATTCAGGTGGGTTAAAGGAATATCGCTCTTCCGAGGGTAGAGACATACTCGTGCCTTACCGAGGCGAAATTAGTAAAACAGTTCAAGATTTACTGGGTGGTATTCGTAGCACCTGCACCTATGCTGGTGCAAAGAAGCTGAAATGGTTGAGTAAATGCACGACTTTTGTCAAAACGGGACAACAGTTCAATGCGGTGTTTGCTGGCTCGCAGTAAGTCAGCAATTAATTCAAATCAAG
>JBLHID010000063.1:0-15153 GCA_047615545.1 Polaribacter sp. | reverse complement strand
GTCCTCGGCATGAGCTGGTAGTAAAATGGAAGGCCGGTTCATGCGGGTCGGTGCCATTCGAATTATTTAATCGAGAGCCGACTTAGGGTCGTGAGGAGCCGATCGTTTTTTAATAACTAACGGCAGCTCTGGGCACTTTTCTGCCGATTAAACATACTCTCGGGAACGGCAGCTTTGACAACAAAGAGGTTGTTCAGGGTAAATAGGTTCGAGACTTAATCAATATCGTCTGTGTGGCAGCTTTTGCCAAATTGCCACCGTTCCGACGGCAGTAGTCGGGAAAATGTGGCCTAACTTAGAAGAAGATCTAGCTCATCTGAGGGATGCATATAATAAAAGTAACGCCTTTACTTTCAGGCCCATCTAAAACTCTGACGTGGCCACTATGGGCGAGAGCAATTGCTTTAACAACGGATAAACCAAGCCCTGAGCCCCCTTTAACGCGAGACCTAGAATTTTCAGCTCTCCACCACCGATCAAATACCCTTTCTTGATTTATTTCGCTGATTCCAGGACCTTTATCTAACACTTTAATGTAACCGTTTTCGCCGCTGAGGCCGGTCTCTACTCGAATATATTTACCAGACGCAGCGTACCGTTTAGCATTTTCAATCAGTGCGTTTAGGGCTTGCCGGATCCGTGCTTCATCGCCCCTTACTAGCGCAGGCTGGAGGTCGTGTTCGAAAATAATGCCATTACTTTCAATATCGGGTGCCATGCTTCTTATTACTGACAGAGCGACATCAGCGAGATTGACGGCATATTTTTCAAACTTAAATCGTCCAGAACTTAGGCGCGAAATTGTTTCGAGGTCATTTACAATGTAGGACAGGGTATCGACTTGACCTATTAAAGACTCAAGCAAATCCCTCGAAGCTTTAAAAGTACCGTCAGACATTCCTTGAAGCCGCCCTCTTAAAACGGTCAATGGAGTGCGTAGCTCATGAGCAATTGCAGCGGCTGATTCGGTTGATTCACGCTCCGCAGATTCCAAATAGCGTGTCATATTGTTGAACGAAAGAAGTAGATCACGTGCCTCCAGTGACACCCCAAGCTTTTGATCCACCTGAAAATCAAACGCGCCACTCGCCACTTCTAGAGCGGCATGAGTGACTGATTCAATAGGCTGACTAAGACGTCGCGCCATAAATATACCAATACAAACCGAACAAATGATGGCAAGTAAAACGAAAACTAATAGAACAGCAAATTCGCTAACGGCGTAGCCTTCGGTCCAGGATACGGAAAACAAATTGACTAACGTTGTCAATGCTTCAGCATTGACAAAGTCATTCTCAATAAGCGCCGTTAACGTTTCACGGTTGTTTGGGCTCAGGCTCTCCATCCAACGCGCCTGAACGTAAATATAGAATCCAAGCATACCAAATATGAAAATCGCTAGAGTGATCACTGCGGTAAAAATCATTGCGATTGCAAGTTGAGTACGAAGGTGCAAATGTATATATCTCATAGAAGTGGCTCGAGACGATAGCCAACACCTCGTACAGTTTGCAGAAACCCTTTAACACCCGCTGTTTCTAACTTTCGTCTAGCGTTTGAAACATGGCTGTCGATGGTGCGTTCTAATGCTTCCCCCTCAGGGAGACAGGCATCAATCAGTTCTGACCGACTATATGCACGCCTTGGGGCAGCAGACATGTGTGCAATTAATGAGAACTCTGTATGTGTTAAAGATAGGATTTTTTTATCCTCCCCATCACAGACGAATACTGCGTGGGCACTTGAATCTATATCCAACAGTCCCACTCGCACTAAATATTCGTTGTTGTCAGAGCCTTTTGTGCGGCGTAACACGGCCTTGACTCGCTCGACCACTTCAAGTGTGTTGAAGGGTTTAAGAATGTAATCATCAGCCCCAAGTCTCAATGCTGAGATCTTCTCAATGTCTTCCGCCATTGCCGTGAGCATTATGATTGGCGTATTTGAAACCCTACGGATATCGCGTAGTACATCGATACCATCGCGCTTTGGCATCTTGATATCAAGAAGAATGAGATCTGGACTTAACTGTCTGAACAACGTGTAAGCCGAGACACCATCAGCTGCCTGAATAGTACGAAATCCAGCTCCTTCTAAATAAGAAACAAGGATCGCAGATATTTCTGGTTCGTCCTCAACTACTAATATTAGGGAATTGTTCATAGAGGGATTATGCATGTTCGCCTATTAAACGTCCGTTTAATTAACTATTTGGGATTGTTAAACAACTAGCAACTGTACGTGTTTTTGGTGTTTATAAACAACATTTATAAAGACCACGCTTATTTTAAACCGAAAACACGCTTCAGGCGATATCTAGGAGCCTGTCGGACTTAGGGTCAATCTACTGCGGGAAAGCCATTTTGGCCAGACTTCCCGATCCAATTCGTTAAATAGAACGATTATTCGCCTCATTCGATGGAAAAATAGTATTAAAATGACATTCCCTCGCTACGATTTCCTAAGCCCGACAGCCCCCTAGCTGCAACAAAACCCTCCAACCTGCAAGGTGAGAGTTTTTTTGCAGTCTCCACATTATCTCCACACAGCCTCCATTAAAACTGTACAGAGCACGAGTAGACTTCGCCCCCGTTAGAAAGGTAAAGGGTGAGCTTTAGCGAGCCTCTAAAAATTAAGATGACCGTTAAAACAGGAACTGATAATGACCGAGATTGATGCCAGAATATTAGAATATAGTAGTTTTTTCACAGTAGTTAGCATAATTGCAGTTATCTTTTATGTGCTCACAATTTTTGAAACAATCTTCGACGTGGCGACCAAGCGACGCAGTGCATGGCGAGAAACAATGGCGAACGGTGCAATCGAAATCGGTAATCGTATTCTTGATAACACGATTGTAGGGGCCATCTTCATCATCGGATTTTTCACTACCGAGCAATTCGCCTTCTTAGAAATTCCAGTGACCTGGTGGAGTTGGGTACTCGCGATCATCGCTGTCGACTTCACCTACTACTGGATGCATCGAATTGAACATGAACGTCGGATTCTATGGGCAGTCCACAGCGTCCACCATTCTTCTCAAGAGTATAATTTAACAACGGCACTTCGTTTGTCTTGGTTAGAGAGTCTATACGAATGGATATTCTTTGTTCCCGTGCTCTTGATTGGGTTTGATGCGATTCAAATACTGTTGTCATTAGTAATGGTGGTTCTCTACCAAACGTGGATTCATACAGAAAAAATAGGCCGACTCGGTTGGCTCGACGGCATTTTTAACACGCCATCAGTCCACCGCATTCACCATGCCACTAACGCGGCCTATATCGATAAAAACTATGGTGGGTTCCTGATTATATGGGACAGACTATTTGGCACCTATCAAACTGAAACTGAAAAACCTGTTTATGGCATTACCAAACAGCTCGAAACATCTAACCCTCTGACTATCAATTTCCATGAATTTGGATCGATATATAAGGACATAGTTCAGGCTAAAGGAGCATCAAATAGAGCGAGCTATGCGTTTGGACGCACGGGTTGGCAACCACTTGAGGGCACTCTAGAAAGTGTGGATAAATAACAGAATTTGCTAGCTGTAAATGAAAGTAGTACCCCTATTTTTTCAACTCCAGGGAGAAACTAAAAAATGGCTTCTTTACTATAAAACTTAAACATTAATCTGGACATAATTGTGAAATATTTGAACGCAACATTTATTATTTTTAGCTTGTTCCTGAGTGCTGTGTTTGTGGCCACTGCACACGCCAAAGAAAATCAACAGCAGGTAGGAGAGAACAGGAGACTAGAACTCGGTGGGCTGCTACTCTGGACGCCGAAGTTTACTGGCTCTGACGAGTATGAGATTACGGGTGCAGTCAGCATCGATGGTTATCTTAGTCTTTCTCCACAAAGCACACTATTTGTGAACAACTCGAGTGTCGGGTTGAACTACCAACTCTCAGATAATTTGAATATGGGTATTCTGGGTAACGTGAGGCCTGATCAGGATAGATCGAATATCAAACACTTGGATGGATTATCAAATATTGATGAAGCCTTTGAGGTCGGTTCGTACTTGTCATATCAACTGACAGACCAACTGGAGATTAATATAAGCGGTTTATTTGATGTGTCAGACACTCATGATGGTTGGGTTGCAAACCTGAACTTGTCTCATGAGTACACGATACCAAATACTCCGATCACCATGACCACTCTGGCCGGCCTCGATTATGCTAATAAAAATTACAACAATACATACTATGGCGTTAAACGCTCAACCAATGTTATACCAACCCAATCATCGTTCGTTTTGGGCAGCGGCTTCAACAGCGCTACCTTTGGAACAACCTTTTCATACGCAAGTTCAGAAAACACAGCCTTAATCGGATTAATTTCTGCGGCTCAAATTATAGGTGCCGCAAAGAATAGCCCAATCATCAAGGAAGAAACAATGATCACGGTTGGACTAGGCGTTACCTATACTTTTTAAGATAGCTTACTAAATTCATCTAGGACAAATTACTATGATTAAGCTACAGCACTATTTATTGATTATACTTTGCTTGGCCTCAACGATTATTAACGCTGCAGAGGCCAAGCAAGTCACATTTAAAAATGGAGACGATTTACTTTCAGGACACTATTTACTACCTGATAGTGGTAAACCAAGGGCCGTCATTCTTTTTGTACATGGAGATGGCCCGCTAGGATATGACGCTCATGGCTACTACCCACTAATATGGGAACGATTGCTACGTCAAGGGTTTGCCGTCTTTAGCTGGGATAAACCGGGTGTAGGCGACTCAACTGGCAACTGGTTAACGCAATCGATGCAACAGCGTCAACAGGAAGTTCAATCTGCGATTACCTTTATCCGCAATAGTTACGGTTATTCAGGAAGCCAAGTTGGACTTCTTGGTTTTAGTCAGGCGGGTTGGGTTGTGCCAGCTTTAGCCAATAACAACCCAGACATTGGGTTTATAATAGGCGTTGGCTTTGCAATTGATTGGTTAGAGCAGAGCTGGTATCTCACTCATGTACGGCTAACACAACAAGAGGCCCATTCCAGTGTGGTTGAAGCCGCTTATGCTTCACACCTCGACGAAATCAACTTCTTGAATCAGGAGCCAAGCTACGACTTATACCTTAAAAAATATGGACACACGCCTGATCCAATGTCAGAGGCTCGGTATCGGTTCGTACTAAAAAACTTCAAAGCGGATGCGACACAAGATTACATAGGACTAAAACAACCCATGCTTTTGTTGCTCGGAGATAAGGACCTAAATGTCGATATATTTAACACCAAAGAGGTGGTCGAAAATTTAATAGGTGATCAACAACGTATACAAATTTCGATCATTAAAAATGCAACCCACGGAATGCTAGATGCAGAGCATTTTAATGAGCAATCGCCAGGCCTTTCATTTTTACTGAAACTAATGTGGAAAGGCGAGGGCGCTGTAGCCCCAGAATTTTATAACGTATTGGATGAGTGGCTAAGCCGCCAGAAGTAGAGACTAAATGGCCACATTGGTCTCTAATACATTGACTTGCTAATTTAACACCTTGGTGTGAACGTCTGCTTTTAACAACAACTACAGACGTGGGGAGGCCAGTCCATGAAGGTAGTACAAAGTGCCGGGTGCAGTCGAATACAGGTGTCAACCGAAACGGCCGCCTTATGATAGGTAACTGTCAGGCACCATCGAAATCAATTTATATCGCTAATATGTCAAGACTGGGCTAATACCATTAACATTGCCTAGGACTATCAGATAACGCCCCCCGATAACTGATACAACCAGGCTGTTGAAATAGAACCTACTATCCCAAGTAAAATATATAGTGCAAAAACAGGTTTCTTAACCAAAGCAAACACTGCGATAGCAGCGGGAATAGATGACACTGCCCCAGCTGTAATAAATGCCATGGCAGCGCCAGGTGTCATACCAATTTCGAGTAAACCAGAGATGAGTGGTATCGCAGCGTAACCATTCAAATAGGAAGGTGCTCCCACGATAGCGGCTAGCGGAATGGCGAACATATTATCCTCACCAACATATTGCACAATCCAGTCTGACGATACATAAGCTAGCATCAGGCTTTCGAGAAAGAATGCTAAGGTTAGCCACTTGCCGAGAAACCGAGCTATCGAGAAAGATTCCTTGAAGAAGATATTCTTACGATCAGTGTCCTGCCAGAATTTCCATTTTACCGTTGGGTCTATTGCTGGTCCGCAAGATGTGGTGCATGCGCGAGATACCTGAGCTTGCAGTGGGTTTGATAGCAAGCCATAACGTTGAATGAATAAAACGGTGAAACCTGCAAATAACCCCATCACTATGGCTGCGATTGTTTTGGCGATAGCAAAATTAATCCCAATGCCAGCAGCGGTCAGAATAAACATTTCGGGATCCATAATGGGTGACGCTATCCAGAATGCCATCACTGGCGCCAGTGGTACGCCTGCCCCCAGCATTGCGGCGATTAGTGGAATCACACCGCAAGAGCAAAATGGAGATAGCGCGCCAATAAATGCAGCCAGCATAGTGGCTCTGACGGGGTTGCCGGTAAATACCTGGGCAATTAAAGAACTGGCATTGGTGGCTGTTGCATAGGCAGCAAATACGATGGCCAATATGAAGAACGGTAGCATTTCCCAAAGAGAACTTGCAGTGAATAACAGGCTTGGAAGTACCTGTGGTTGATCAACAATTCCCAGTATTAACAATGCCAGAAGAATGAACTGGAACACCTTGTCTCGGAATACTGCTAGAGCGGCATTAGTTATAATAGTGAGAAAGGTGGGGCCTATTTGCTTGCCTGATGTAACTAATTTGTCCACATTGTTTTACCTCTATGTGTTATCTAAATTACTAGTAATATAGTAATACAAGATCAAAAAATATTAGCCCTTCTCCGAATGGGCTTCCTGGTTTTGGTCGAGACAGCATTCGTCCGTAAGATACTTAACCAAATCGTCCAGCACGTCGTACTGCATTTTACAAAACAAGGTTGCTTGATCTCTCTCCTGACGAATTACTCCAGCATTTTTTAAATGGGTAATGTGGTGAGTCAGGGTCGAGCCTGGAATCCCCAATGTTTTTTGGATACTGCCCACCGGGAGACCATTCGATCCGGCTCGAACCAGTAACCGTACAATTTTCAATCGCTTTGGATTTCCGATTTTACTTAGAATGAGCGCTGCGGTTTCTAGTTTCATGGTTACAAAATAACAGGTGAGGAATATTTGTCAAACTATATTACCGGTTTAATCGAAATACCAATATGAACCTTGCTCGATACATGGGTTATTTACCGTTTTACTTAACAACGGGTTCAGTATTTCGGGATTTGCAAGAGACTAGTCAATTAGCAACTTTTCAACGCCAATAGATTCCGGGTCAAGCCCAGGATGACGATGGACTTGCGATAAAGTAAGTGCCATTCCATTTAAATGAGGAGGTAGCTTGACTGAGCCTGCTTACTGATCAAGTTATTTAGTTTTCAGCTCCAAGCAGGCTTAATCCATGGCCTCCTAAAGCATGAGTCGGCTTAGTAATTTTTGACCTTGCTCATCGACGATTTGTTTTCCTTTCGACGTCGAGTGATCAATGGCCACCTGTTGATCACCACTTTGATCGGCACGGATGAATTGAATGCGTTTAGTCTCGCCATCTAGGTCACCACTAATGTAGCCTGCGGTGCGAAATTTTCCACCTTCAACAATGGGTGCGGGTTCGATTTTGAAGCCATTGTAATCAAAGGCATCGCATTGTAATTCCTTGGGTGTGGATGGCTTCGAGTCACCGCCTAAAAAAGATCTGAAAAATTTACCGATAGTCATTGTCTCGCCCCAAAGGAATGCAAAGATAGGATAATATCACGCTCTGGCGATGGCAGCTTCCGAGAGTTTCAAGCCATGTATTTTCCGGTACAACAACCTGAACGCACCTACTAGCCCAACATAAAAAAATGCTACGCCCCAGATTTGTTTTTCCAACTCGCCCATGGATCACTGTCGCCGTCATTAGAAGTACTTGCTGAGTTCGGCCCCTCAGAACTCTCTGCTCTGCCGTGATTACTATTCCGCCCGCCGGAAGGCTTGTTTCGTTGGGTGCTAAAGTCCTTGCCCGAGCGATGCTGCGCATTCAGATCCCATGCAGCCGATTTCACCGCACGCTTTTCACGCAATTGCTCTGCATCGTCAAAGCTCAGCTCGGCAGGTGTACCCGGCGTTTGATCATCTGGAACAATTCGATCCCTGGGCGACAATAAAAACTGTTCTGACGATGCTTTAGGTAAGTTTTTAAACTCATATAGATAGAAAGCCTCGACCTTTTCACGTGCCCAATCTGTTTTTTTAAGAAACTTCACACTGGATTCAATGCTCGGATTAGTCTTAAAACAATTGATGTTCAAATAGGCAAAGAGAATTGGAAAACCGTAATGACCCACTGTTTCGGTCAATAATTGCTTTAAACCAACCCCATTCAATGGGTTATTCTTGTAATTGATTTCGGTGCTCATACTCATGTCCCGTTGGCAGTGCAGATTGCATCATTATACCTGTCACGACACAGACAAAATATAGCGTTGGTCTAGTGATAAATACGCCCTAGCGGGCTTTCGATACAGGGCTAGTCAGACCAATGCCATGCAAATCAGCACTAAACTGATGGTTTGGCCTCATTCGTTATAATCAACGACGCAACTACCGTCTGCATAACTCAGCTTTAACAAAATTTATATTGTTAAATCGACAGCCAAAGTATATTTTGTTTTGAGGCTCGCCTTACAGACATATCGGAATATTAAGATGGAAGACATCAGCTGGAATGACTTTGAAAAAGTGGCGCTTCATGTAGGCACTATTATTGAAGTTGAAGACTTTCCCGAGGCGAGAAACCCTGCTTACATAGTCAGGGTCGATTTTGGTAAAGATATTGGGATTAAGAAGTCGAGCGCGCAAATCACCGATTTGTATGACAAAGAGTCACTAATTGGCCGTCAGATTGTCGCCGTTGTCAATTTCCCCCCGAAACAAATCGGTCCGATGCGCTCAGAGTGTTTAATCACTGGTTTTCATCGAGCCGATGGGGCTGTCGTGCTGGCTGTCCCCGACAGCGATGTACCTAATGGAGCCAAACTTGCCTGATATGAAATTCACATAATTACCAGTAACAAACCTGTATAGGTTGAATTACTTCACGCTATTCGACAGGATTTAAGGCACATTTGTTGGTACCATGTGCACGATTTCAAAAAGCCATAAAGTGAGAATAAAATGAAATTAGGTCAGTCTTTTACGCAGTTAGGAAAGGTTATTGCACTGGCAATCGCCGTATTATTTACGAGCCTACCAGCCCAGGCAGCAATGATAGGTACCGCCGAAATTACCCGCGACATCGCTGGTATTAACATTGATGGGCAAACCCTGCAAAAGGAACGACTGTGGATTCAGCTACAATTGGTTTCAAACGGCGTCAGCCAAAGCGACTCTGCCATTCGAGTCAGCCAATTGAGCGATTCGCAAGTTCATCATGTTCGGCATGAGTTTGATGAAATGCCTGCTGGAGCAGGTATTGTTGCAGTAACCATCACAGTTGGTATCGTATTACTGGTAACCGACTTAATTGGTCTGACTGATATCTATCCATTTGTACGCCCAATGGACTAACGGAATTACCCTAACCGATGTTGTTTCAAGGATACGCCAGCTCTATCGCTGGCGTATTGCTATCAGTGACACTGCTAGGTGCCTGTAGCACACCAGGCCAAACCCTAAAGCTTCGCCAGACTTCGCTCGGCATAGCTATACAACACGAGATAGAATCCACACCGTTTTATCCTCAGCTCGATTATTACTGCGGGCCAGCGACGCTCGCTGCGATGGTTAACTTTCATGGGCAACCTGCGGAACCAGAAGATATCGCTTCGCAGATTTATGTGCCGGATCTAAAGGGTTCTTTGCAGGAAGAAATCGTAGCTGCTGCTCGTCAGTTTAACTTGCTGCCGGTCCAGCTTGATGGCACGTTAGCGTCCTTACTACGTGAAATTGCATCCGGAAATCCGGTGCTGGTATTGCAAAATCTAAGCTTTGAATCGATACCCAATTGGCACTATGCTATCGCCATGGGCTATGACCTAAAAACCGAAACGATCATATTGCGGTCAGGCACTCATAAACGATTAACTCGACCCTTTAGCCTGCTCGAACGAACCTGGCAGCGCGCTAATAATTGGGCGCTGGTGATTGTCCCCGTCGGCGTCATACCCGTCACCGTCAGTGCGGATAGCTATCTCAGCAGTCTCATCGACTTTGAGCAAACCAGCGATATCAATCTCGCACATCAGGCCTATATTGAGGCATCAAAAAAGTGGCCGTCTAACCTGTTGGCACAGATCGGCATTGGCAATACTGCTTACGCACTAAAAGATTTTGCAATGTCAGAATCCGCTTACCATACGGCATTGCAGCTCTCGCCTCGGCTTGGCCAATTGTGGAATAACTATGCCTATGCACTGGCGCAGCAAGATAAAAAGGTTGAGTCGTTAGTAGCCATAAAACGCGCCATCGAGATATCGCCTAATAATAAAAACTATCAGCACAGTGCTACTGAGTTGGCTGAGTGGTCAGCCCAGTAGAGACCCTAATGTTACTTTGGCCTCGCTAAAACCATTGCTCTAAACTTTCCGGCTGAATATATTAGCTTGTATTGATTTTTGCTTTCGTTATTGCTTGTAGTCGGGCTCCTCGCGATCAAGGATTTCTCTGACCTCTCTCAGGTGCATGTGGGCCGCTTTCGAATAAGACGCCCACTGCCGGGCGGTTTTTTCAGCCACCTCATGGCTTGCTATGCGTAAAGACTTACCGGTCATTAACGCATTGATATAATTGCTGCAAGACCGCTCAAAATAGAACATTTCGTCAAATGCCTGGGCGATGCTTTCACCAACGGTCAAGCAACCGTGATTGCCCATTAACAGCACTTTGTTATCGCCCAAGGTCGTGCTCAAGCGCTCCGCTTCGTCACCAAGGCCCATACCATCGTAGCCATTATCAATAGAGACTCGATTGTAAAAACGCATCGTATTTTGATCGATAGGCGGCAGGCTATCCTGCTCGATAGACGCCAAAATGGTAGCGTATTTTGAATGAACGTGAAGCACACAACGCGCCTGAGGCACATTACGATGAAGCGCGCCATGGATAGCCCAAGCCGTTGGGTCAGGCGCATTCGGCTGATCCATTGTCGAGTCATCATGGGCATCTAATAACAACAATTCACTGGCGCGGATATTCGCAAAATGGCGGCCATTAGGATTAATCAAAAACTGACTACCATCGGCTGAGACCGCATAGCTGAAATGGTTTGCGACACCTTCATTCATGCCAAGCCGAGCAGTCATACGAAACACAGCAGCAAGATTGACGCGATCTTCATAATGCGGATCACTGTGGGCATTGGCCGAAGCATTACTATCAACAATCGAAATACTCATAACTTTCACCTGTAGCGTTGTTGGCGTTAATTTAGGAGGTTAATTTGCGTTCTTGCCTAGGAATGTACCCCGAGAATAGATGCGGCGGCAAATGATTTATCATAGATTAACCGGGTCTGGCTAGGGATAAGTCAATAATAGCGCATAATTTTTATCATATATTCGGCATTTTACCAACCGTAAATACACGTTTTTCCATGCAATATTAGACCTATAACGCAGGCAGATTGTTTGTTTATCTTAAGGAGACAATCCGAGGTAAAAAGTCGACCCTTTAAGGCCAGATTTTATTCTTTATTGGCAGCAGATTTATGAAGAAACAATAACTTACAATGGTTCGACCCCACCGAACAAGGTTCGTCAGGCTATGCTTAAAAGCCGAGGTAGATATCCCAGTAGAGCAAAGATAATGTTGGTCAATACGCCGCTCCATATAATACGGGCAAAAGGTAAACCAAGGATTTTTGGAGCCTATTGGATCAACGCATCGCAAGGCAATACGGTCGCCTACTAACGTGAGCTTTGTTTTGCAAAGCAAGAAATTTAAAAATGAAATTGAAGCTCAATTATGACAATGAATAACGTGAGGCTTTAGCGGGTGGTATTACGAGAAGAAAAGTGAAAGAAAATAACCCCCGGCCCTAATATTTTTATTGCCCTAGTTACACACAGTTATACTTTCGGAAATTAAAACTCTCTTGAAATCGGTCACAATCTTAGTTAACCTGCTAAACACAGAGTCGATATCAAGGAAAGAAAATGGCTAAAATATTAGTAGTTGATGACGCTAAAAGCATAAGAAACCTACTTAAGAGCATTCTTGAGAAGGATGGCCACGAAGTCGAGGAAGTGGCTACGGGCATTAGAACATTAGAAGTTCTTTCAGAAAAGAATGAATTTGATTTGGTCCTTCTCGATATAGGTTTGCCTGATATAAATGGCCTAGAAGTAATGAAAAAATTGAATGAAATTGGGTGTGAAAAACCAGCTATATGTTTTGTAACAGGGCAACAGGACCAAAAAATAGTTGGACTAGCTCTCGCGCTTGGTGGTGTAGATTTCATTGTAAAGCCAATTGATATATTAGTCTTCAGAGAGAAAATGAGAAGGCTACTTGGTGGCGATGTCGATACCATTGCAAAAATAAAGACAAACCTAAAAGCAGAAACTCTAGAAACTCTAGAAACTCTAGAAACTCTAGAAACACCGGTTCCCATTCGTTTAACTATAATTGGGCTCTCTGAGTTTGGTTTATTGATGACTTCATCACGCGATGTTAAAGAAAATAGTTTCATAAACGTGCTATCTAAAACACTAGAAAGGCTAACGGGAGAGGACTTTACATTGCCTTGTCTAGTGCAGTCAGTCACAAAGCGGGAGAGGGAAAATGTTTTTGAAATTGAATGCGATTTCGTGGGATTTCATGAATCAAAAAGGCAGAAAATTAGACGGCTAACTATCAGAGGTAAGCAAATTAGAGATTAAACAAATGTCACTGTTGTCCGGTTAAAGAAGAGTTGAGAATGACCGGCCACAACTTTATTTTGTTACAATGTAATCACGGCAAGCAATGGAGGAAGAAGAGGTGAACGGGTCATGGTGTACTGCAATAATACATCTTCAAGTACCAAAATTATAATCGGTATCACATGTTCGCATTGAGCCAAGGTCTAGTGGAGCAGGGGTTGCTAATGAACTAGTTTTTTACCTAGGCTGGATTTTTTACAAGGACACTTAAGGTGTTTGTGTAGTTTTGAGTTTTCTAAAATATGGATGTGTTATCTAATGGTTAGCTTCACAAGTGGTCTACGATTCTATCTCTTCCTAATGACTTAGCCTGATAAAGTGCTTTATCAGGCCTTGTTAAAAATACGACTGGAATTGATGAGGTTTTGTCATTCGCTCTAACTTTTCGCACAAACTTCATACCCATTCATTTCCGTCACTTGGACATCAATAATTACCAAATGAGGAATAAGAGCATTCACTTTTTTCAAGGCCTCCCAGCCAGACTCGGCAATCTCAATAGTTCCAAAATCCTTTAGCAGCAGTGACATCAAATGCCGCATGGGCATTTCATCATCAACAATTAATATCGTCACATCTCGATTAATATTCTGTGTGCTAAAAAGGGTCAACTTAAGTTCTTGAGCCCTTCTAATAATTTTCGACCTGGTTCGCCACCGTCCCCAGATACTTTCTTTTTTGACACCAACTTAAGCGCTTTAGCCTGATTATTTAATAACTCAATATCTTTCGGAGTAAGGTTTTCTTTATCTTTGAGAATTTTATCTGCACTGGCGGCAATTGTCGTAATCAGATGATAACCAAACGAACCCCCGCCTCCCTTAAAAGAATGAGCCAACTCTATCGCTTTTGTTCTAAACTCTCTATTTGTCGGTTTATTAGATAAATCAGAAATCGCTTTCGTAAAACTATCGCATAGCACTTTTAACTCATTCTCATACATTATTAACAATTCTAGAAACGCATCTTCGCCAATGGCCTCCACAATAGCAGAAGGAAACTCAGTGTCTTTGTTCTGTTCTGGCGTTTGATCAATGATGTTCTCAACCCGCAGGAGCACCCGGTCGAAGTCCGTAATCGGCCCACTTTTGTCAGGGCTTGCATTGACATCGACGGGTCGTAGCCTCTTCTCTGATGCACTCACATGAGAGATTGAAGTGTGAATTTCTTCACCTAAGGATTTATTAATTGATTTTAGCAGTAGCGGTAGTTCTAACGGTTTAAAACAGACATCATTCATGCCCACTTCCGTATATGTAGTTATATTGCCCACTGACATATCAGCAGTCAGGGCGATGATCGGGATACCAGACTTGAGACCAGCCATTGCGCGGATAGAGGCAGCTGCCTCTAATCCGTCCATGACTGGCATGCGAATATCCATCAATATAACGTCGAAATCACCCGACTCTGCAAGCTCGACCGCACGCTTTCCATTCTCAGCAATTTCGACTGAGTGATACAATTTATTTAAAATGCCCCGTACCAACAATTGATTAACAGTATTATCTTCGGCCACTAATATGTTCAAAGGCCTGCTCGCCACCCATCTATCTACGGCGGTGCTCTTTTGGGTTGCTACTATAGTTTTTTTTGCGGGCTGGCAGCAAACCGTAAACGAAAATGCAGCACCTATAAGCTTTGTGCTATCAACACCAATTTGACCACCCATCAATTCTACGAGCTGCTTGGAAATCGACAGCCCTAATCCCGTTCCACCATAGGCCCTGGAGGTTGAATTGTCAGCTTGACTGAAAGGAGTGAAGAGGTTACTTATTTCCTCTTCCGTCAATCCTATTCCGCTATCAGTAATGGTAAACCGAAGTTTCAATCCATGCTGTTCATACGGTTCTAGTTTGACAGCAATCTCAATGCCGCCTGTATCAGTGAACTTAAATGCATTGCTGATCAAATTGGATAGCACTTGACCGATCCGCAAGGAATCCGCATGCACAGTTTCTGGTAAGTTGGGATCTAATTTGATGTCCAGCGTCAAGCCCTTCGACAATATACTGGGGCCGAACACCTGAATACTATTGTTGACAAAAGACGGCAAGTGAAAATCGTTGGGCGAAAGGTCGAGCTTGCCCGCTTCTAGTTTGGATTGATCAAGAATCTCGCTGAGGATCACCATTAAGTTTGCGCCCGACGACT
>JBLHID010000062.1:0-15255 GCA_047615545.1 Polaribacter sp. | reverse complement strand
GGTATTGATATTGCCGGCCAATTGGGACAAGACGTTCGAGCGACGGCGGCGGGCAAGGTAGTATATAGTGGTAATAGTTTGATTGGGTATGGTAATCTCATCATTATCAAACATAACGAGACTTACTTAAGTGCTTATGCCTATTGTAAAGAACGTTTAGTGAACGAAGGGACGGTCGTGCAAGCCGGCGCTATCATTGCGAAAATGGGGCAACATAAAAATAAATTAGCTAGGCTACACTTCGAAATTAGAAAAGACGGAAAGCCAGTTGATCCAGTGAAATATTTACCAAATAAATAATGATGATGAAGCAAACAGAGCAGTCATTAAAATGGAGTAGTTTGCATGACAACGTCGAAAGATAAGTCGTTAATAGGAGATTCAGAAATTTTAGCAGAGGAATTAATAGACGAGATGGAGGCCGATGACAATGACAATGACGGTGCTGTGGGTGATGCTATTCTTGATATAGGTGAACTCGATAAGGACGAGGCCACGAGTGGCCAGGCGACAACCGTAGAAGATGACGATAGTGAGAATGCCAGCACAGATGGTGGAGAAGAGGTAACGGATCGTCGAAACCGGGTTGAACGTCGAAAGGTCAATACGCGCCGAGTGTCCGATGCGGATCCAACGCGGATGTATCTTAAAGAAATTGAATTTTCAACATTGTTGACCGCTGAAGAAGAGGTTTACTACTCACGTTTAGCACTTAAAGGCGATACCGCTGCCCGAGATAAAATGATTGAGTGCAATCTACGCTTGGTTGTTAAGATTTCACGCCGTTATATGAATCGTGGCCTTGCACTGCTAGACCTGATAGAAGAAGGTAATCTGGGCCTAATTAGAGCGGTGGAAAAGTTTGATCCGGAGCGTGGATTTAGGTTTTCTACCTACGCTACTTGGTGGATACGACAAACAATTGAACGCGGTTTGATGAACCAAACCCGCACCATTCGATTGCCAATCCACGTTATCAAAGAGCTTAATATTTATCTAAGAACAGCACGTAAGTTAACGCAGGAGCTCAAACGCGAAGCTACTGCTGACGATGTTGCAAAGTTTCTTAACAAACCAGTAAAAGACGTGACCAAAATGTTTAAGCTGGCAGATCGTGTGTCCTCGCTAGATATCCCTGTGGGTGGAGATAGCGAGCGCCAATTACTCGATATCATTCCTGATGACAACAAGACTGACCCAGCATCTCTGTTGCAAGATGAGTCGGTGCTGGAGCATCTGTATGAGTGGTTAGATGAGCTAGATGAAAAGCAACGTGATGTTGTTGTTCGTCGCTTTGGGTTACGCAATCATCATCGGGGCACGCTTGAAGAAGTAGGTGCTGAACTCGGTGTAACACGGGAAAGAGTTAGACAAATCCAAATGGATGCTTTACGCAAACTGCGTCGAATATTAGAGAGAAATGGCTATTCAAAAGAAAATATTATGGAATAGAGCGAGGCATCGGAACTGATTCAGTTTCTACTATACGCCGCTAAAACTAAAAAAGGCCCGGTTAATAACCGGGCCTTTTTGGTTTGGAGCTAATGTTTTGTAATGATAACAGGCAATACTTAAAAGTCGTATTTTCCCGCTTGATATAGTTTAGCCGCTGCTTCCCAGACTACGCCTACGTTACCATCGCCTACTGGTTGACCATCTAGTTTAGTGACAGGCATCAGTTCTTTGCTTGAACTCGATATCCATATTTCATCTGCATTGCGGACTTCGTCCATAGTGATGATGCGTTCTTCGAGTGTGATAGAGCCATCTTCACGGATAACTTTTAGTGCCAAGGCACGCGTAATGCCGGGTAAAATTTGGTTGTCTAGTGGCGGTGTAATCACTACACCGTCTTTTACGATAAAAGCATTACAGGCACCACATTCGGTGAGTTCATTCTTTTCATTATAAAGCAAAATTTCGCCATCACCTTTAACATGGCCCTGCTGATAATGCATGACATTGCCGAGTAAGGAAATCGATTTGATGTTACAACGATCCCAACGTAAATCTGACGATGTAGAACAGGTATAAGGTTTGATCGTGTCACGATTGGGCGCAGGTGGCTCAGATATTTCGAAAGTGAAAGCAAATACTGTAGGGGCAATGTCTAAAGGATAAGCGTGGTTACGTTTATTGTCGGCACCACGAGTGACGTGTAGGTAAATGCCCAAATTAGCATTACCATTTTTCTCACATAGCGTTGTACAAAGTTTACGCCATTCGCTGTGATCCCAGTTTTGTTGAATTTCAAGTGCGCCAAGGCCTTCGATCATACGTGAAATATGTTGATCGAAACCTACGGTTTTGCCGTGGTAGGAAGGAATCACTTCATAGATGCCATCACCAAACAGAAATCCGCGATCAAGAGGCGAAATTTTCGCTTCTTCGATTGGCATGTAAGCACCATTTAGATACGCAATTGACATAATAAACCTCAAAAATCAAAACGAGATAATGAATCCAAGACGATTAGAGTTAAACCATCTGGAGTATATAAATTTGGCGCAAGTAGACCAGAAATACAACGACATAGAGTAGAGCCACATTAAGGATAACGCCATACCAGTCATTTATACATTTACTTGCGAACGATTTAACCGATAGGAAATCCGCAGGCTTCGCGTAACTCTAATAAAACCGATTCGCCTTCAGTGACCGCTAGCCCATCTTCAGTTAATTGGTTGATTCGGGTGACGCCGTCAACACTGCCTAGTTCAGAAATGTACTTTAAGATTTCAAGCGGATTGATTTCTTTCAGTAAGTCTCGTTCATTCCAAATTGAAAGAAAAGAAATAATACCGTATGCGCCCCAGTTCGATACATCGGCAACGATCAGCTCGTCGCAGGTGGTCGTGCATGGCACGATATTAAGGTCTTTAAGCGCATCGCTAACATTACCCATACCAATCTCATTTCCACCGTCACCAACCGCTATCGTTGGGCACTGGCATAAATTTAAGAAAGTGTCGAAGCAGGCGGTTCGAGAACTAATACTCTCGCCGCGCATATTGTAATAACCACCATCAGCCGCCTGACCGGGGCGTTCTATTGATACAATTGCCTCAGGTTTATATTTTTCGAGTGCGTCGAGTGCTTCCTGCTCTCTTTGGTCGTGATCGCCTACCTGAATTTCATGGACGCGGTATTTGCCTGACAGTGCATCCGAAATTGGCTTGCCACAGACTATGATAGGATTGGCGCCAAGTGCTTCAAGTGACTCATACAGTGCGATAGAGCCGACTGGCCCATCGGTTTCGAAAGTGTCTACCACTGGGAAGCCGGTGCCAATAAGGATATTGCCTTTACAACTATGTAACAGCTGCGCAGCCCGTAAACAATAACCAGGCTCAAGGTGAGGCTGCACTGTTTTCATACCACGCAAATTACGGGCGACCAAGATATCTTCGATACTTTGGCTTAACGCAAGTTCGGTTAAATTATTGCTCATAATGTTAATTCAGTTTAGTGGTTTAAAGGTGAGCTATTTTGATAGCGAGACTGGTGCAAAGTGTGAATATTGTGTGCGTCTTCAAGGCTAATCTCTTCAAATTTGATACTCGACCCTGGTTGGAGCTGGGCGAGTCTTGCGGTATCAACCGGAATCACTGAGCCAATCTTTGGGTAACCGCCAATCGTCTGTCGATCATTCATCAGCACGATGGGCTGACCATCTGCAGGAATCTGGATTGCGCCATGACAGATGCCCTCAGACAACATGCCAACCATATCGGTATGAATGGCTTCACCTTCGAGTCGAAATCCCATGCGATCACTACGATCAGTGACTTTATAATCGGAGCTGAAAAATTTGAGTTGTTCTAACGCCTCGAAAGCCTGTTGTTGATAACCTAAAACAACACGAAGTATCGCTTTCTTGCCATATTGAGGACGATCGGCTTCTGCTACTGACAAGCAGTTGTCTATTGATCCCATAGTGCAGGGCAACTCGTCACCAGCCTGAAGTTTGTCACCGTTTAGCCCCCCAACTTTCTCGCGCACCACGGTGGCACTACTGCCAAAGCTTGGCACTATTTGAAATCCGCCATTCACGGCGAGATAAGCGCGTACCCCCGCTGTGGTATAACCAAACTCCAACAGGTCGTTTTTGTGAATCACATGAGACCGCCATTGCTCTATCACCTTGCCATTTATCTTGCAGGAAACTTCAGCACCGGTTATCGCAATAGAGCTATCGACTTGTGATTCTAATGTTAGTCCACCAAAACTGACTTCAAGGCAGGTGTCATTGATATCGTTGCCTAGTAATCGATTAGCCCAGTCAAACGCCAATGGATCGAGTGGCCCACCATTAGTTAAGCCCAAATTATGAGCACCATATCGGCCTCGATCTTGGATTAAGGTGAGCAGTCCAGGTTGTTTGACGATGAAATGGCTCATAGCTCACCGCCCAGTAAGAGGAATTCATCATAGTTGATGGATTTGAACTGAACCCTATCACCCACCTGTACTGGCATACTTGGTGTTTTATTTGGGTCAAACATGCGAGTAGGGCATAACCCGATCAAATTCCAGCCACCAGGCGACGGCGCAGGATAAACAGCCGTTTGGCGGTCTGCAATTGCCACTGCGCCACGGGGTACTTTTAATCGAGGCGTTTTTAATCTCGGGGCAGCAATACGCGGGTCAACTTCACCCAAATAAGCGAAACCGGGTGCGAACCCAATGGCGTATACACGGTATTCTCCCTGCTGATGGATATCAATCACTTGCTCAATGCTAAGGTTGGTTTGCTCAGCAATCACAGATAAATCTGGCCCCGACTCGATACTATAATAAACAGGCAAAGTAATGAGTTCGCCCGAAGCCGTGTTCACCGTATTGAGACCTGATAGTGCCAGTTTTAGTCTCTTTAATGCTTCAAAATGATCACAGAGATTAATGTCATAAATAACCAATAACGAGGCGTAAGACGGCACCAAATCGACCAATAGTTCGGCCATTTGCACCTTCAAATTATTCACCGCAGCCTGTATTAAGGCCGAAACCTCAACACTCGTGTCATCTGCAAAGTAAACAATAAAGGCATCGTGCCCTGCGATTTCAATTTTCATTGTGACTCAGTGTAGGGTGTGGATGCTAAGCGTGAATAAGGGCACGGATATCTATTATTGCAGAAATACCTGCATCATTATCACCATGAACGCAAAGGGTATCGGGCGATAGATTTAGCGTTTTTCCGCTCACAGAGGTGACCGTGCCATGCTCACAAATCTGTGCTACCTGTGCGAGCATTTTTTCTCGGTTATGAACTGCACCAGATTGACTACGGGCAAGTAACTTGCCGTCATCGTCATAACAACGATCTGCAAAAGCTTCGAATAACAACTCGATACCAGCCAGCTTTGCCTCCGCTTTGTGCGTAGCCGCCTCATTGGTGGCTAATAGGGTTAGCTTTACAGGTCGGTGATAGTCCGCTATGGCTCGCATAATGGCCGACCGAACAGAGTCTTTAGACATCATGTCGTTATACAAAGCGCCATGAGGCTTGACGTATGCAAGATCAACACCCTGGCTTTTAGCCATGCCGTCGATGGCCGATAATTGATAATTCACCATCGCGACTATTTCATCATGTGAACAGTTCATCGAACGACGACCAAAGCCCACTAAATCTGGATAAGCAGGATGCGCGCCGACCATAACGTTATGCTGTTTTGCAAGCGCTAGTGTCTTTTGCATCACCAGTGGATCACCTGCATGGAATCCACAGGCAATATTGGCCTGATCGATATGTGGCATCACAGCGGCATCACGGCCCATTGTCCACGATCCGTAGCTTTCGCCTAAATCACAATTGAGTAATAACATTAAATTCTCTCTACTACAGGATCGCTAATCGGCTATTGGGTAAATCGGTCACTAGCATCGCACCGGGCGAGTGAGTAATGCAAAAAGGCGGTTTAGCTTGTTCGAGTGCAACTTGTGGTGTGACACCGCAAGCCCAGAATACCGGTACTTCGTTTTCTTTTATAGTGACAGCATCGCCAAAGTCAGGGGAGCTGATATCGTTAATACCAATTAAATCGGGATTTCCAAAATGGATTGGCGCTCCGTGTACAGAGGGGAACCGAGTGCAAATTTGCACCGCACGAATGGCATCGGCAGCTAGCATTGGCCGCATACTGACCACCGTGGTACCGCTAAAACGGCCAGCAGGGGCACATTCAATATTAGTGCGGTACATCGGTACGTTAACACCTTCCGTGACGTTGCGAATCTCAAGACCATCAGCTATCAAAGCTTCTTCGAAGGAAAATGAACAGCCCAATACAAAGGTGACTAAGTCATCGCGCCAATGCTCGGTTACATCGTTCAACTCTTGTTTCAGTTTACCATTTTCGAATATTCGATAACTTGGGATATCACTTCGAATATCAAGGTCGTCCCCTAATGTTGCAATATGATAATCACCTGGATTAGAAGACATCCCTACGAGCGGGCATGGTTTAGGGTTTAGTTGGCAAAACTGGAGAAAATCATTGGCCCAATCGGCAGGTAAAACACAAAGGTTACCCTGAACGAATCCCTGTGAGTAGCCAGAGGTATTGCCGGTAAATAACCCTGATCGTATTTTTTTGCGAAGTTCGAGAGGTGAAATATTTTGGTTCATAAGTTTCAGTGTGACTAGTACGTAATTGATTTCTTGTAGTATATAAGTCGATGTAACTATTACAAAGAACTGATTGAAAGCCAATATAGTCAATCGAACTCAGAAATTAGAGTGCCAGTCGAGCTAACCAATGGAACCAGGGTTTTAAGGGTGTGATCTAGGTGTTAAAAAGACACTAAAACAATAATAAATTGTCGTATCTTGCCCTCCCTGTTCGTCATAACAATAATTCCAGTAAACTGTCTGGGAGAAAGTCCGAATTGTCTTTCTGCTTAGAAGCAGGATATTCACTCCATAATTGATCGAGGATTCTCAAAATGGCAAAATTTATATTTGTATACCACGGTGGTACCATGCCCGAAACGCAGGAAGAAGGCATGAAAGTTATGGCTCAATGGCAGGGCTGGATTGGCGGTATGGGCGATGCTGTCATCGATATGGGTAACCCAGTCGGTTTATCGTCGACTGTTCACAGTGACGGATCAGTGACGGCAGATGGTGGCGCTAATCCTGTCAGCGGTTATAGTATCATCAGTGCAGACGATCTTGACGCTGCGAGCGCGTTAGCAAAGGGCTGTCCAGTTTTTGAAGTGAGCGGTTCGGTGGAAGTTGCCGAATTGATGGAAATGTAGACACTAGAGACTAATTTTATGCAATATTTACTCTTAATATATAGCGCGGAGGGTAGTGGCCCGCAACCCGGTGAAGATGACTTCCCGCAACTGATGAATCGCTACATGACCTTCACCCAAGAAGTCCAGGAACAAGGTGTATTTGAAGCGGGAGAACCACTTGAAGATGTCAGCACGGCGACCACTGTTCGGGTTCGAGAGGGAAAAACCTTGATCAGTGACGGTCCGTTTGCGGAAACTAAAGAAGTATTGGGTGGTTACTATGTGCTCAACTGCGACAATCTTGATCAGGCGCTGAAATACGCTGCAAAAATTCCAACCTCTGAATTCGGTAGTATCGAAGTCAGACCCATAATGGAAATGCCGGGCGCTGGTTGAACACTCAAACGATCGAGTCCCGGACGATGATCAATGAAATCGTCCGGGAAAACTACGGTAAAGTTCTGGCCTTATTGATCAGCCGATTTAAACATTTCGAACTGGCTGAAGATGCGCTGCAAGATGCTATAGTCACGGCGATTGAACGTTGGGGTGACGGTTTAATCCCTCATAACGCTGTCGGCTGGTTAGTATCCGTAGCGACTCGAAAAGCGATAGACCGTATCAGACGGCAATCCATATTTGATAAAAAGTTCGAGCAGATCAGTTATTACGAATCCAGTATGCGTGAACCCGAGTTATTCGAAGATCAAATTGACGAGATGTCGATACCCGACGAACGTTTACGTTTGATCTTCACTTGCTGTCATCCCGCATTGGCTGAGTCAGCCCACATCGCGCTAACCCTTAAAACCTTATGTGGTTTAACGACTGAACAAATTGCGCACGCTTTTTTAATCCCTGAATCAACACTGGCACAACGTTTATTGCGTGCTCGTAATAAAATCCAATCGGCAGGCATCCATTTTGAAATACCGGATCAGGCGACTATCACCGATCGACTTAAGTCCGTATTAAGCTGCATCTATTTAATTTTCAACGAGGGTTACGCTAGCAGTTCTGGCAACGGCTCTATAGACCAAACATTAAGCTCCGAAGCCTTACGACTCTCCAGAATGCTTATCCAACTCATGCCGGGAAAGACCGAATGCCTAGGTCTACATTGTCTTATGCTGTTTCACCAGTCGCGGTTTACTGCGAGGCTGGATCAGAATGATGAACCGATCGACTTACAAAACCAAGATCGAAGTCTCTGGAATGTCGAGCAAATCAAAACAGCAGATAAATTACTTAAAGCCACGATAATGAAAGGGGAAATCGGATCCTATCAAATTCAGGCCGCTATTAGCGCGATCCATAGTCATGCTGTTGAGTTTGGCGCGACAGACTGGCCTCAAATTGCAATGCTTTATAAAAAGTTGCTGACTTTTGACGATAATCCAATCATAAAATTGAATATGGCGGTTGCACTTTCCTATGCAGAAGGTCCTTCCATTGCGCTCAGGCTTATAGATCAATTAACAGCGATCAAGACTATGCAAACCTACCATCCTTATTATGTCGCTAGGGCCAGCTGCCTTGAACGACTCCAAAGTTTTGGCGAAGCCAGACGTTGTTATCAACAGGCAATCGAGCACTGTAGTAATGGGGCACAAAAACGTTACCTTGAAAAAAAATACAACTCTATTAGTTAAGGCTACAAAATTCTCAATTGACTGGCTCATTGCTCTCTTAATATCTAACTAGAGAGAAAATTGCAGAACTCTAGAAACGAACGAATTGATAGAAATAAGCGGGTGCTACATAGTTTTTTACAGGCTCCATGACAGCTTTACAACACTAAGACCGGCCTTGTATAGGGTGAGCGAGTTAATTGTGACTGGGTAAATTGAGAATTTTTAGCTCTGTTATTCTGTATTATCTCGAGTAGATCATTCGAACCTCTTTTTATGTCTGACTGATTATGGCTTCAATAATGATTTCTTGTACGTCATCGAAAATATCTCGACCAGAAAATTTACCATTTATGATATAGATGCTTTTAAAGGGGCTAGTCAACGCGGGTTAGATATTTATGGGGGAAGAAGCTAACTTTAGTTCTACCAACCTGTTATCTACTGTAACTCTTATCATATAAAAGAAAGTTTCTGATCGAAAATGTTATATTACACCCTCAAATTTCTTACGCTATTAACCCAAATTTTTATGATCTCGCTTCGTTCAGCATTACTATCTATATTATTGCCAATATCCCTGTTGCTCTATTCAGCAAGTATATTTGCGGATATAGATCTTGAAATTAGCAACCTAGTGGTTGAGTCGGGTAAAAGTTTAACCAAAAGTGAAAAAAAACTAAAACAAAAGGAACCGTTGTTGATCGATGAACTGAAAAGTTTACAACAATCGGTAACAACCATTAAGTCAGACATTGATTCATGTATTAGCTCGAACCAAAGCAGTGTTAGCAAAATAAAGGAAGACCTTGAGTTATTGGGCGAAGGAGCGGAGCAAGGAAACCGTGAAGTTAGCCAAAAACACAGAAGTTTGATGAAGCAACGACGCGAGCATGAAAGTCAGTTGGCTACTTGCCGATTACTCACTCTACGCAGTAATAAAATTATCGAAGCCACAACTGAACGTCAGCAAGCACTGATTGCTGTACAGCTATTTGCCCGAAATAGCTCGGTGCTGGACCACATTCAAGGCAATCTTGAAAACCCGATGGAGGGCATTGATTCGTTACTGAATTTTGTGGTGTCTACCTCGGGTTTCGATATTATTTATGAACAGCGTTACCTGTTAGCGATGATGGTGGTTATTTCGATTGTCAGCATATTTTTACTGCGACAATTACTGGTTCGACGAGTTCGACATTATCATGATGAATCGAATCGTAGCTTTGCCCGATTACTTCAAATATCCCTAGCAGCGGGACTGAAACACTACATGGTTGCATTGCTGCTAACGTTTGTTTTCGGTGCTTACTTTGTCTACTTCAGCTTGTCTATCGGGCGCTTCCCCTTTATTGCTTTGGTCTCTATTGGCTTATTTCTGTATGTATTTTTAACACTCATACTGCGTATTACACTCAACCCGATTGCACCCGCCGAGCCGCTAAATAGTTTGCCAACACCCGTGGCGCTCAATTTAATGCGGCGTTTATTGTTGCTCGCTAAGTTGTTGTTTGTTGGTTTCCTGATTTTTTCGGCGAGTAATTTGTACGCTTTTTCGGACTCAGTGACTGGATTGCTGCGAAATATCTACATAGCGATGGTGGTGCTGAATTTATGTTGGGCATTTTGGTTGCTTGGTTATATTAAGGGTTTAGCTAACACCCATTTATTACGTTCGATAATAATACTGACTTTGTTGTCGAGTATGTTCGCGGATTGGGCTGGATATAATAATTTGTCAAGCTTTATCCTGGTTGGTGTTGTTGGCTCTATAGCGGCTTGGTTTTTGACACAAATCATTGTCACTTTATGGACTGATTTTTTTGATAGTCTGGATGATGGCGAGTTCGGCTGGCAGCAGTTCATTCGGAGTAAAATAGGCGTAAAACCTGGCGATTATGTGCCTGGATCGATGTGGTTTAGATTTACCTTCGGCATTGTTGTCTGGTCATTATTTGCGATTGTGATTCTCAAAATATGGGGGTTGTCGGATCAAAGTTTGTTCGCTATCCAAACCTATGTGATCGACGGGTTCGATGCTGGCCCAATCCGTATCATCCCGTCCAAATTGATTATCGCCATATTGGTTTTTGCAGTATTTTTGTCAGTGGTTGGATGGATAAAACGTGGTCTAGGCAAGCGTTGGTTAAATCGGTCGAGGATGGATCGTGGCAGTAAAGAATCGTTAATCACTCTGACAGGATACTTAGGTATGGTGATCGCGTTACTGGTCGGGTTGTCAGTGGCAGGTGTCGAGTTAGCGAATCTTGCGCTGATAGCGGGTGCGCTCTCTGTTGGTATTGGTTTTGGACTACAAAATGTGGTGAATAATTTTGTGTCTGGCATCGTTTTGTTGTTCGAGCGTCCGGTGAAGACGGGTGACTGGATCGTCGTTGGTGGCACAGAAGGTTACGTTAAGAGGATTAAGTTGCGATCGACAATAATTCAGACCTTTGATCGCGCCGATGTCATCGTGCCCAATGCTGAAATTATCGCCAGTCAAGTCACTAACCTGATGTTGAGTGATTCGATTGGTCGAGTCAAAGTACCTATTAGAGCAGCCTACGGCACTGACCCTCGGCAGGTGGAAAAGATTCTTATTGATATTGCGCGAGCGCATCCAATGGTGGTTTCTCGCAGTGCTAGCATTGATGCACCCTGGGTTCTGTTCCAAGAGTTTGGCGAGAGCGCCTTGATGTTTGAACTACGTGCATTCATCACGGATATCGATAATAAAATGATCGTTGTGAGTGAGATTAATTTTTCGATTTCAGACGCTTTCCATCGGGCTGGGATTGTTATTCCATTCCCACAAACAGACTTGCATATTAAGGATTTACGCACTAAAGATTCAAGTATTATAGATTCACATGCTGGATCGGACGATATTGCTGGTCTGAATCCTATTGGCTAATCTAGAAGACATAAACTAGAATGCGCCGTTAAATTTAAAGGCAGTATGGAGAATGTATTAGGTTGTTGAATTCGTTGACCTTATTTATAACGGGGCATAAAGGTTTTGAAACGCTTTTATTCCATGAGATACGTCAGATATTGCACAGTTGTGATTCGCTGATAACGAAGCAATATGGCGGTATCGAAGTCATTGGTGATATCGAAAATGCGTATCGAGTTTGTCTTCATTCACGTTTAGCGAACCGAGTTTTTTGTCAGTTAAAGACATTTAAAGTCGATGACGAAGACGAACTGTATAAGGGTATTTCCGATATTGATTGGAGCGAGCATTTTGGCGCTGATAATACGTTTGCGGTATCAGCCACGTTATCACGCTCCAACCTCGATCACACGCACTACGCATCACTAAAGATAAAGGATGCGATAGTCGATCAGTTTCGTGAACGCTTGGATGTTCGTCCGACAGTCGAGAGAAACCAGCCGGATGTGCATATCCATATCAATGTTCACAAAAACCAAGCCAAGTTAAGCTTGGACCTTTCGGGTGAAAGCCTTCACAAGCGAGGTTATCGCAGTGAGCACTCAGGCGCGCCTTTAAAAGAGCATTTAGCCGCCTCGATGATTGCTCATGCAGGTTGGAACTTCGAACGCTCGAAAACGCATCGTTTCATCGACCCAATGTGTGGGTCTGGCACATTCGCTATCGAAGCCGCCATGATAGCTGCAAATATCCCACCTGGACTTGATCGGGAGTATTTCGGCTTTTTAAACTGGAACCAACACGAGCAAGCGCTGTGGGAAAGTTGTTTAGCGGAAGCTGAAGCACAGGTCGAGACTGCCGTTGATACCCAAATTCACGCTAGCGATTATGATGCCAATGCGATTCGTATTGCGAAAGACAATGCTGATCGAGCGGGCGTTGAAGAAATCATCAATTTCTCGCATCAGGAAATAGCAGCGCTTAGCATCGAGGCAAGCCCTCGACCTACCATCATTGTCTGTAATCCACCCTATGGTGAACGTTTGCAAAGCGAGCAAGGCCTGGCTTCGTTGTATGGTGAAATTGGCAATAGCTTGAAGCGATTGGCACCAGCCGAATTGCATATTATTTCTGCCAACCCTGACCTTTTACATCGGTTGCGTCTTAGCCGTCATTACAAAAAAACACTACGCAATGGACCTATCGATTGTCTGCTCGCTAGTTTTCTAGTACCTGAAATGTCTAAAGTTACGGTTGACGAGAATGCACAAAGTAAGGGTGATGACAGCGAAAGGGAAAGCACTGATAGTGACAGTACGGATGTAGATTTCAAGCCCGTTCAAACCATTGCACGTCAGCCAGAAAATCAAGACAGTTTGGAGCTTAAAGAGCATCAAGTCGAGGCAATCACGCCATTGCTAAACCGCTTGCAAAAGAACTCGAAACACCTACGACGCTGGGCTAAGCGTAATGAGGTGAACTGCTACCGTGTTTATGACGCCGATTTACCTGAATTTTCGTTTGCGCTTGATGTGTATCAAAGCGAGGTCAATCCGGCTGTGCATTGGTATCACTTGCAAGAGTACCAAGCACCAAAAACAATCGAGGAAAGTATAGCCGAGGCGCGTATAGAGCTAGCCAAGCTCGCGGTGAAGCAAGTATTTGAAATTGAGGACCAGTACCTATTCTGTAAAACCAAGAAGCGCCAGCGCGGAAAACAACAACACGAAAAGCAAGATAGCCAAGGAGAGCTGTTTCAGGTTCGAGAAGGCGACGCTTCTTTGTTGATCAATTTGAGTGATTACATGGATTCTGGCTTGTTTCTTGATCATCGTTTGACACGCCAACTAGTCGCAATTTATGCCGACAATAAAACTGTATTGAATTTGTTTTGTTATACCGGTTCGGCAGGCGTACACGCCGCCCTAGGCGATGCGAAGCAGGTACTTAATGTTGATATGTCGACAACCTATTTGAAATGGGCAGAGGAAAACTACGCTATTAATCAACTAGCCGACGAATCGAAATATCAGTTCTTGCGGGCAGATGTAGTGGAGTTATTGAATAATCCGGCTCGATTCGAAGTCAATCAAACCTTTGACTTGATATTGCTAGACCCTCCATCATTTTCAAATTCAAGCAAAATGATTGAGAACCTAGATATCCTGCGAGATCAGGAAGACTTGATCGAAAAATCAATGAATCTATTGAGCAAGGAAGGTTTACTCATATTCTTCAGCACCAAAAAAGGCTTTAAAATATCACCCATTATTGCTGAAAAGTACGACGTAAAGGAAATAACACGAGACACCATTGCAGAAGATTTTAAGCGACGACCAAGCATCCATAAATGCTGGGAAATAAGACGCTAAAATGGACGAGTCTAAAATAGACGTCACTGAAATGGAGCTGCGATGCGATAGCGACAATTACCTTCAGTTGTTTTTGGATGATATTCCAATGATGGATGTTCGCGCGCCGATTGAGTTCGCTAAAGGCGCTTTCCCCCGTTCAGCCAATATACCGTTACTCGACGATCAGCAGCGTGAACAAATTGGTATTCAATATAAAAATGCGGGCGAAGAGGAGGCTATAGAATTAGGCCTGGAACTCGCGACACCTGAAATTCGAGCGCAGCGCCTCGAGCAATGGTTAGATTTTTGTCGCAGCAAACCACAAGGTTATCTTTATTGTTTTCGAGGCGGCCTACGCTCACGAACAACACAAAGTTGGTTGCAAGAACAGGGTGTTCAGTTTCCATTGATAACGGGTGGTTATAAGGCCATGCGGCGGTTTTTAATCGACGAACTGGCCACTAGCATCGATCAAATTCCTTTTGTTATTGTGAGTGGATTAACCGGCTCAGGAAAGACGCGTGTGTTACAGAAAATACAACACAATGTTGATCTCGAAGGGCTTGCAAATCATCGGGGGTCGGCTTTTGGGCGGGCTGCAAGTGATACCCAACCGAGCATTATCGATTGGGAGAATCAGGTTTCAATTGAGATGCTCAAACATCGTCATCAGTTTTTCGGAAAACCCATATTTTTGGAAGATGAAGGGCGCTGTATTGGGCGAGTTAATATGCCTGAAATTCTATATAAAAAGATGCAAAAGGCACCCCGAGCAATTCTGGAAGTTGATATTGAGCTAAGAATTAAATTAATAACAGATGATTATATCGAGAGTGCTTGGCCACAATATCAGGCGCTTTATGGTGATTTGGCTGAAATAGAGTTCAGTCGTTATATACTAGATAATTTAGCACGCATCCAAAAACGACTGGGTGGTGATAAATATAAGCAGGTTAAACAATGTTTTGAAGCCGCGTTAATTCAATTTTACAAAGATCTGGATTCGAGCGGTTTTAATGACGGTATTCATACCCTATTAGTGGATTATTACGATCCAATGTATCGTTACCAACTAGCAAACAAAGATGTCGAAATTATGTTTCAAGGCCCAGAAAACGAATACCTT
>JBLHID010000061.1:0-15392 GCA_047615545.1 Polaribacter sp. | reverse complement strand
CAGGGAGTTGCTATTGTTTCCCTGCAGGCATTGGATCCTATGCGAGTTAATTTTTCCTTACCTCAAAAAGCGCTCGCGCAGATTCGAGACGGACTAAAGGTTAGGGTCACCAGCAACGCCGTTCCCGATCGTATATTTGAAGGCAATATCACAGCAATCAACACAGAGATTGATGTTCAAACGCGTACTGTGCGAACTCAAGCAACGCTTCGAGTGAGTACCGATGACGACTCTAAAAAGACCCCCCCACTACTGCCAGGAATGTTTGCCAATGTTGAGGTGGTTCTACCAGAAGTAAAAGATATTCTCATGATCCCTCTTTCGGCTGTGAGCTTTGCCACCTACGGTGATTCGGTTTTCATACTCGAGAATAATGAGAACGATCAATTGAGTGCGCGCCAGCAATTCGTGCAACTCGGTGAACGGCGCGGCGACTTTGTAGAGGTCACCAAAGGGCTAGAAGAAGGACAAAATATTGCAAACGATGGTGTATTCAAACTTCGTAATGGGGCAACAATAACTATAAAGGAAGGCGGTTCAGAACCTAGCTTAACTCCTCAACCTGACAACGCTTGAGGGTAAGGCCATGAAATTCACGGATATCTTTATACAGCGGCCTGTGCTTGCTGTGGTCGTCAGCCTGCTAATCGTCATTGCAGGCATTCAGGCCATAAGCAGTCTGAGCATTCGGCAGTACCCACGCAACGACAATGCTGTAGTTACGATAAACACTGCTTACATTGGAGCTAGTGCCGAGCTTGTACGTGGCTTTATCACCACTCCACTAGAGCGAGCCGTTTCAGGTGCTGATGGCGTTGAATACGTTTCCTCATCTAGCCAGCAAGGCTTGTCAACAGTCAGCGTCAGACTGGAGTTAAACTATGACCCTATAAAAGCATTGTCGGAAATTAGCTCCAAGGTTAATCAAGTCCGCGGAGATTTACCTCCAGAGGCAGAGATACCTGTCATCAATATCGAGTCTGCAGATAGTACAGTCGCATCCGCTTACCTGAGTTTTACCTCTGACATTCTCGAGCCCAATCAAGTAACCGATTTCATCGCTCGAGTCGTTCAACCCAGGCTCGCAGCACGCGATGGCGTTCAGCGCGCTGAAGTGCTGGGTGGGCGTAATTTTGCGATGCGTATCTGGCTTGACCCAACTCTACTGGCGGCGCACAACATCACGCCATTACAGGTACGGCAGGCGCTTGCTGCAAACAACTACTTATCGGCCTTAGGCAAAACCAAAGGCGCACTGGTTGAAATTAATCTTGCAGCCAACACAGACCTTTCCACTGTTGAAGAATTTGAAAATCTGGTTCTGAAATCACAAACAGGTGCTCTCATTCGAGTAAAAGACATTGGAACCGTTGAGCTTGGCGCCGATATAAGCGACGTAGAAGTGCGCTATAACGGCGACAAAGCGATATTCATGGGCATATGGCCTCTACCTAACGCTAACACGCTGGATGTTATCCAAGGTGTTCGTGAAGAGTTAGAGGATATCAAACGCACATTACCCTCGGGTATGACCGTAGCCGTGGCTTACGATGCCTCAGAATATATCGCAAGCTCTATTCGTGAAGTCGTTACCACGCTGGTGGAAACGCTCGTTATCGTCATGCTGGTCATTTTTCTTTTCATGGGGTCATTGCGCTCCGTCATAGTGCCGATCATGGCCATTCCAATCTCACTGATTGGATCTATCTTCCTGATTCAGATGTTTGGCTTCAGCGTTAACTTGTTAACACTGCTGGCTATTGTTCTATCCGTCGGGCTCGTCGTTGACGATGCCATCGTAGTTGTAGAAAACGTTGAACGGCATATCAGCGAAGGCAAGTCGAGAATCGAGGCCGCGCTACTCGGCGCGAGAGAACTCGTTGGCCCTGTCATCGCGATGACGGCAACACTTGTCGCGGTCTATCTTCCTATCGGGTTGCAAGGAGGACTGACGGGGTCCCTATTCCGAGAATTTGCTTTCACTCTGGCAGGTGCTGTCACAATTTCCGGTATTGTCGCGCTGACTCTCTCTCCCATGATGTCGGCAAAATTGCTGAGTGAAGGCGGCAAAGAAAGTCGCTTTCAGAGAAAAGTTAACAGCACGTTTGATTCTGTTCGCGAAAGCTATTCGAAATTACTCTATAGCACATTGAGAGCTCGGCCTGCCGTCTTTATCGTGTGGATTGTCATCTCATTACTGTGCGTCCCGATGTTCATCATGTCTGCCAAGGAACTCGCCCCTACGGAAGATCAAGGCATCCTGTTTGGCATAGTGAATGGCTCGGGCAATGCGACCATAGAAGCTGCCTCACGCTATGCAGCTGAGGCAGATGCAGCATTCAACAGCGTTGAAGAAACTGAATTTACGTTTCAGCTAACCTTCCCTTCATCGGGTTTTGGCGGCATGGTTTTAAAAGACTGGAGCGAACGGGAACGATCAGTTTTTGACATCAAACCTGAGATTGCGCAGAAACTCAACAACATTGCAGGTATAAACATGTTCCCGGTGACACCGCCCGCATTACCTGGTGGTGGCGACTTCCCGGTGGAATTTGTTATTGCATCGACTGCAGAGCCGGAAGCCATTCTTGAGTTTGCTCAGCAAATACAGCTCAAAGCGATGCGCTCCGGACTGTTTGCCTTCCCTCCCATTATTGATACAAAAATTGATAAAGCACAATCAGAGATTGTTTTCGACAGAGACAGAGTCGCTGATTTGGGGCTAACTATGCAGCAGGTCGGTGCAGATATTGGAGCCCTTCTGGGTGGTGGATTTGTAAACCGTTTCAATATAGAGGGGCGAAGCTATCGAGTTATCCCTCAAGCGCTTCGATCAGAACGATTGAACCCGGATCAATTGCAGGAGTTATACGTAACCGGACCTAATGGAAACATGATTCAGTTGGGCTCCATTGCATCCATTGAACACAGCACTGTTCCACGGGCATTGAATAGATTTCAACAACTCAATGCCGTAAAGCTTAGCGGCGTTTCTATCAAGCCACTGTCTGAAGCCTTGGCATTTCTGGAAGAAACTGCAGCCGAGATTCTACCCTCAGGCTACACAGTCGACTACACCGGAGAGTCTCGCCAACTCGCACTCGAGGGCAATAAATTCCTTCCGGCATTTGCACTCGCAGTCGTGCTGATCTATCTCACTCTGGCGGCGCAGTTCAATAGTTTCCGAGATCCGTTTGTGATTCTCGCAGGATCAGTGCCCTTGGCAATGTTTGGCGCTCTAATTTTCACGTTTTTGCGAATGCCAAGTCCCGAGCTACCGCACTGGACCAATTCGTTTACCACGACCCTGAATATATATTCTCAGGTGGGCTTGGTTACCCTCATTGGGCTCGTTGCTAAGAACGGCATCCTGGTTGTTGAATTTGCCAAGCAAATGCAGCAGTTGGGTATGAGCAAGCTGGCCGCTATTAAAGCTGCATCAACAACACGATTCAGACCCATCCTGATGACCACCTTTGCAACCGTTGCCGGTCACTTCCCGCTAACTCTGGTCAGTGGCCCTGGTGCTGAAGCAAGAAACTCAATTGGTCTTGTATTAGTAGGGGGTATGGCAATAGGTACGGTGTTTACGTTGTTCGTTATACCGTCCATCTACATGCTTATTGCGAAGGATCTAGGCGGGGAGCTAGAGAAAATTGAACAACCTGACAATAGCTAATAGAAGATCGTTTAGATCCGATCAGCAACATCGAACAATCCCGTGTAATAGCCTTCAGCTAGCGCCCCATTCTCCAACGTTACGCTGTAAAACTATAACAAAACTATAAAGGACAGGCACTTTCTAAAGTCACCTAATCTACTATCGAAAAAAACCGTCGGTTTCAGAAAATAGTTAGCAATTTTCGATTAAAAGTGGAATTTGAGCTAAAAAAACGTTTTCTAGGTATAGTTGCCCGAATTGAAGAGTGCCTGTCCTTTAGTTTTTTCCTGCCCAGATTGAATAAATTGCTAACCGCAGCATGAGCAGCCAAAAATCTCTGAGCCTGGCCTACCGATTTAAACCTGCGCATCAATAACTAAAGCAATAACTAAAGGACAGGCACGCTTAAAAGCAACTTAACCCACAACTGAAAGAGCCGTCAGTTTCAGAAAACAAATATCAATTTGCGACTAATAGTGAAATTTAACTTAAAAAGCGGTTTTCCAGGTATAGCTGCCCGCTAACGCTCGAAGCGTTGTCTATTATAGGTTGGTTATTGTGAGTAATTTAGTATCGGTTGTATGAGGTTGGTAATTCAAGGACTAGAAAGACGCCTGTATAGTAGGTACTTTACAGGCGTCCTTCTAATAAACTGTTAGGCATAAAAGTATGAGCACATTGACATTGGAAAAAGCAGGAGAGATTTGGGCTTACATGTCATCTATAAAATCCAGAGTAAAATCAGATGCAATTGTTATCTGCTGTTCTTATGACCTACGAGTATGTGATCATGCTTGTGATCTCATTAATGAGGGATATTCCGAAACGCTAGTGATTAGCGGTAAGTCGGGTAACTGGACACGTCACCTTTGGAACGAGCCGGAGGCCCATGTCTTTTATGAACGAGCAATTTCAAATGGAATTAATGAGTCACAAATATTAATAGAACCCAATGCAACCAATTTTGGCGAAAACATAGCCTTCGCAAAATTACTTATTCCGTGGGCTAAAGTTGTTACTTTCGTTTCAAAGCCAAATTCTCTTTTACGAGTAAAACTAACAGCCGAAATACAGTGGCCTGAAGTAAAATCTATCGTGTCATGTCCAGAAATTAAATTCCCTGACGAGGTCTCGAATATTATTGGCGTGTGGGGAGTGATAAACGAAATGGTCGGAGATATCGAGAGAATCCTAAAGTATCCGGAGCTAGGTTTTCAGGCCGTACATTCAATTCCAGAGGATATAACTCAAAATTGGAATTACCTAGTGGAGCAAGGATTTACATACCATTTAATGGCTAACCAGCAGCGCAACTCGGGCTCTGGCGCTATCGCGCCTACGCCGGTTCGCTGAGCATTATAGGGCAATCTCGATGACAGACAGTGAAAATAACTTGGATAGCAAAGCTAGGTGGCAAGCGATCACAATTGCGCAGCTATCCTATTCAATAAATTTATTTCTCACTTTTACAGTGGCCGCTCTTGGGTTCAGTACGTCACTACTATTGAACGATAATTTTGTGCCGGAATCTTGGAAGGCATGTACTTTTTACTTTGCAGTATTTCTGTTTCTGATTTCTGGCGCCTTCGGAATTTGGTGCTCAATCAATAGGCTACGGGATTTTCGGGCAACTTCAAAAATAACTCGAATACGTGATAAGAAAGACAAAGAGGTGGAGACTCAAAACCTCCGATTACTATCCAAAAGTCTTGGTAAAAAGACCTGGGCATATTTTGGTGGCAAATCGGTACATTCAGCGCAGGAATTTTTTGTTAATTCTTTCAGTGGCATTCTCCTTAGGTCAACGTCTAATATGAAAATGCCTTATAACAAACGGCTGCAGTCGTATCGCCCACTGCTCTCTCCGCTCACAGCGGTCGACAGCTGAACCGGGCGTTAGAGTTTTGAAGGAAGACTTCATATGAAGAAAATTGGAATTATTGGAGGGCTGGCATGGCCATCTACAGCCGACTATTACCGCTTACTTTGTAAAAAAACAAATGATCATTTCCAAAGAAAGGATTACAAATCGCCATTCCCAACTCCGCCAATCATTCTTGAATCTTTAAATACAAATGAGGCCCGCGCCGCACGAGGTCGGGATGGTGATGAATCCTCCTGGGCTCAATTTGATAGTATTTTCCGTGATACATTCGTTCGCTTAGCTAACGCTGGCGCCGATTTTGGCCTGATCGCGAGCAATACGCCCCACACGAGACTTAAGTACATCAAAGAAGGGTTAGATCTTCCCATCATTAGTATTCTTGAAACTACAGCATCGAAAGTTGCTGCTCTAGGCGGGGAGAGAGCCCTGATTCTAGGTACACCGATTACGATGAGAAGTCGTAGTTATCCAGAAGAATTGCGCGCCCATGGTATTGAAACCATATCACCACTGTCCGATAAGGAAGTTGAAGAGCTCGAGCACCTTATCGACATCGACTTGTATCAAGGGAAATTAGAAAGTGCTCGTGAACAATTACTTAATCTCTGTGAAACTCACATAGGCGATCCCTCGAAGGATGTGATATGTCTGGCGTGCACTGAACTACCTTTGGCATTCCCAGAGCATAGCGATGCTGCAAGTTTCGAAATAAATGGCTTCCATTTCGTAAACACAACGGTGACTCACGTTGATGCAGCACTGATCGAGGTGCTGCCTTTATGATACTCAGTAACAATCCGAACAAAAATATCAAAAGCGACACTCGTACTTCGTGCGCTTTATGTCAGCGCTATAAGGATGAGGATTTTTTTATGACCGAGAATGAACTGTACAACGGTGGGTGTGTTTGCGGTGCAATTCGTTACAAAGTTTGCGGGCCTCCCGTCATGGTCGAGTATTGTCACTGTGATGACTGTAGGAATAGTGGAGGGAGCGCAGTGACGGTTTTTGCGGGCCTCAAGAGGGACGGATTCGAAATCATCAATGGCATTCCTACTTACTTTGATGCCACCTCCGTGGTAAAGCGAAGTTTTTGTGGCGCTTGCGGCACGCCTCTTTTTTACGAAAATCAAAATTATCCTGACGACCTATATATTCATATTGGTAGCTTTGACCAACCCGGAGAGCTCCCTCCCGATCGGCATGTTTGGGTGTCTGAGCGCATTTCCTGGCATGAAATCAAAGATAACTTGCCGCAATACAGCCAATTTAGCAGTGCTGGCCGACCTGAGGGTGCACCCCCCTACAAGAAACCAACGGGACCAATCAGGACGTAAGCTTATGTCAAAGAGTAGTCCTGAATTTCAACATCCGCATAACTATCGTAAGCACTCCACACAATTTTGCGCTGTGCGCAAAATTGCCCAGTGTTGTGGCCGTTATAACTTCAAAGGATTAAAGGTAAAGTTACAAAGATTTCAAATTAAATAGCGAAGGTGTTATTCTTCAACGGCTTTGAAAAGTTAAAAGATATTTAGGCAACAGGGAGTTTGAAAATGGAAACACAACAACTACAAATATCATTGCTGCTGGCAAGTAGTGTCGGTGCGATAATATCCAGTCAAAATACAAGCAAACCCCCGTTTCTAAGTTCAGTACCAACATCAACCGACACAGTTATAACAATCAGCTCGTATGGGTTCGCTTCGCTCTCCACACAGCTGGGCGTTAGCCGACCATATAAATGATTCAATTTCTCAAGGAGTAAACAAAAATTGGAAATTTTTCAAGCCTCTGTCCCACAAGACTTCGAGGAGGTTAATAAACTAACCTATGAGTATTTGGTGTGGACTAAAACTAAAATGAAAGAACAATGTAAAGAGGACCTAGATATCGAGTCGATGCTAGCTTATTCAATGTCTGAGCTAAAAACATACATGCCTCCAGAGGGGCGCCTTTTATTGGCAAAAATCGACTCAAGTGTAGTCGGTGTAGCCTTCTTGAGGCGTATCGATATTAAAACATGCGAAATCAAAAGGATGTTCGTACAGCCTGGTTACCGCGGAAAAAGGATTGGTTACAATCTCCTTACAAACCTAATTTCTAGTGCCCGTGATTCAGGTTATTCGGAAGTATTATTGGATAGTGGAAAATTTATGAGTCATGCACACGACTTGTATAGAACTTTTGGATTTAAAGATATTGAGAAATACCCACAAAGTGAGGTAGGAGAAAATTATGAAACACACATGGTATTCATGAGCTTGGCGCTATGACCAATTTAACAGTATCATAATCATAGTGGTAGGCTAACAAAACGCTGCAATCTGACTCCGCAAACAGTCACGCTTTTTGTTCCAAAAAGTCTGCCAGTTCGCTACGCAGTTGTGTTGGGCGTTATGTGTCAGGATAGAAAATGGAACAATACCTATACTTATCCGCATTATTATTAGCTTCTATTGCTATCGCGCACTCGTATCTAGGTGAGCGATATATATTGATACGGCTATTCAAAAGAGATGATTTGCCAAAACTGTTTGGCAGTTGTGATTTCACGAGATTTACTCTTCGTTTTGCATGGCATCTAACATCTATCGCTTGGCTCGGGTTTGGCGCAATTTTAGTTACGTTAGCCAATCCAGATACTGAATTAAGCACGGTTGGTACTATTGTCGGTCTTACCTTTCTGGTTCATTTTTTAGTTGCAATTGTTGGGTCAAAAGGCAGGCATCTATCTTGGCTCATATTTTTAATTGTTGGTATCCTTTCCATCTATGCAACAAACACATAAGAAGCAACTCAAATTGATTCGGCACGCAAGCGCGGCTCTCAATTTAGTTGGGCGTTATGTTCATATTTATAGAAGTATAAAAAATGAATAAATCGGAAGAGTTCTGGGATAAAGCTTCAAAAAACTATGACAAGACAGAGGAGCGATTTGAATATATTCATAGTAAGTCTAGGGAAAACACTAAAAAGTACCTCAAGGGTAGCAATATTGTTTTGGATTATGGATGTGGGACAGGCACAACATCCTGTCAATTTGCCGATCATGTGAAAGAGATTCATGCTATTGATATATCATCTAAAATGATTGAAATTGCAAAAGAGAAAGCAGTTGTGAGTAAAGTTGAAAATGTAAATTTCGTGCAGGCAGATATTTTTGATAAAAGATATAAAGAAGAATCGTTTGATGCGATTCTGGCTTTCAATATGTTGCATACAGTACCTAATCCCAAGAATGTAATGAAAAGAATACATGAACTATTGAAACCTGAGGGATTATTTATTTCTGCAACACCTTGCTTGCGGGATAAGATGTCATTTTTAGTTAATGTTCAAATTCAGCTTGTACGGATATTGTGTAAAATTGGAATAATCCCCATTCCTATAAGAAGACTTAAAAGCTCAGAATTAGACGACTTAATAAAAAATGAGGATTTTCAGACTATTGAAACTGAAGAGTTATATAAAGGGGCATCTAGTTATTTTATTGCAGCAAAGAAGATATACAATTCATAACAAGTTGCTGCACTCGGAAAAATTACTCACTACGCTCCTAATTTTCCAGTGAGCAAGGCGTTATGCTTCGATATGAAGTTAGAATATAATAAGAGTATTTAAATATGGATAGCGTAACAAATAGTAATTTATTTCTAATTAAAGAGCATGTTGGTTTTTTTAAAGCAGCAAATAATTTTGATATTTATTCTCCTAATACAGGTGAAATTATAATGGAGTGTAGAGAGCCTACACTTGGTTTTTTTACTAAATTATTGCGATTTACTGACTACAAGCGTATGACACCATTCGATATACAAATCAGAACTCCAGATGGTGAACCTATTGTCCGCATTCAACGTGGAATATCATTATTTTTATCTAAAGTCGTCGTCAGAGATTTAAATAATGAAGTGCTCGGTGGTTTTGCACAAAAACTTTTTTCTATTGGAGGAAAGTTTGATGTTTTAGATAAGCATGATCAAGTCATGTGTAAACTTGAGGGTAAATGGACTGGGTGGGACTTTTACTTTAGGAATAACGGTAAAGAATTTGCTCATGTATCAAAAAAGTGGGCAGGGTTAGGTCGTGAAATGTTCACTAGTGCAGATAATTATATGTTAGAAATATCGGATAACGTTCCTGAGAATGATGACGTTAGAAAGCTGATTCTAGCGGCTGTAATGTGTATAGACATGGTGCTTAAAGAGTAATTTCATGTGATTTTTAATTGAGAAAAATAACAAGAACATTAAGTCGCTCGCTGGGCTGCTCAGCGACACAAATTGATAAAGAGGGTATCACCTTAGCCATGCTCCTTTTCTTCTAACTTAGTCACGTATTGTAACCAAATAGCAGTTAACTTGTCAGTACCCACGAATGATAGCTGTTATGCGCCTACTGCGTTTTCTAGGCTCGAGGCAAAGGCTTTTAACGAAGGCTAATTTCAGTTGGCACTTTCGTACCGACATTCAAAAAGCATGATATTCACGTCTAAAATAACCGAACTAATTTATGCGAGGGCAGTCCTGGTATAACCCGACTTTATTGCGTCAATAAAAGCTAGGTTAAACCGATAACTGGCCTTATATTGTAAGAATCTGAAATAGGAAACAAGTAAAGCTATGAAACGAATTTTGCTATTTTTACTCACCAATATCGCCATTATGGTGGTGCTTAGTATTACATTGAGAATACTAGGTGTAGACAGCATATTGGCTGAAAATGGATCTGATCTCAATATCCGGTCATTAGTCATATTGTCAGGTGTCATTGGTTTTGGTGGCTCGTTTATATCATTGCTGATATCGAAATGGATGGCGAAGCGCATGACGGGCGCAGTCGTGATTACCAACCCCAGCAGCAACGTAGAAAAATGGTTATTGAGCACGGTTGAAAAGCAGTCGAAAATAGTCGGCATCAAAATACCCGAAGTGGCGATTTTCCCATCACCTGCGATGAATGCTTTTGCAACGGGTGCATCTAAAAATAAGGCGCTCGTCGCAGTGTCACAAGGTTTGTTGGACGGTATGTCTCAGGGGGAAATAGAGGCTGTCGTAGGTCACGAAATGAGCCATGTAGCTAATGGCGACATGGTGACCCTAGCCTTGGTTCAGGGTGTGGTAAATACCTTCGTGGTATTTTTATCTCGGCTTATAGGGCATGTTGTTGACCGCGTAATTTTAAAGAATAATCGAGGTCATGGCATTGGTTACTTTGTTACGGTGATAGTAGCCCAAGTTGTCCTGTCGATACTGGCTTCAACCATTGTCATGTATTTCTCAAGAAAGCGAGAATTTATTGCCGATACCGGTGGCGCCGATTTGGCCGGGCACCAGAATATGATTAACGCGCTCAAACGACTCGGACAGATAGAGCCGGAAGCTTTGCCAGAACAAATGGCCGCTTTTGGCATTAACAATAAGGGTGGAATTATGGCATTATTTTCATCGCATCCGCCTATCGAGGCAAGAATAGCGGCTCTGGAAGAGCGCTCTAAAAAACCTTCGATGACCTAAACAGGCCGCGTTTTATCAGAACTTAGACTGCGTCAGATGTCGGCGCAGTTGCTCCATACCAACATCCTACGATCCTTCATTGGTAGGCACTCCAACTGACTCAGTGTGCGATGGTGGGCCGTGAATCAAGATGGCATCCCGCCCACTCGCTTAACTAATGAGAAATGCGCCCAACCCATAGTGGTCGGGTAACCCGATCACGTAAGGCTGGTCGCTAGTGACCGATGCCCATTGTTAAATCAATCGAGAAAATAGTTTTTATCCACGGTGTAGTAAAACAAATATTCCGAAAAACACGCCTAGGTCCATGTCTGTATTGGCCGTCACGTGTAGACTATAACGCTGTCTTTAGCATAAGGCCCATTTACGGAATGAATTCATGCGATTGTTTCTAGTCGACTCAAATATCTATATTTATAGGGCCTGGTTTGGTGCAAAGCACGAGATGCTAAATGCCGATCAACAGCCAAATCAGGCGTTTCTGGGGTTCACCGATTTTGTCTATCGCCTATTGACCGAGTCAGCTCCACAAAAGCTCGTGTTTGCTTTCGATCAAGGTGGCAAAAAATCTGAGCGCAAAGCACTTTATAGTGAATACAAGGCCAACCGGAACCCAACACCGGTTAATTTAAGACGACAGTTTGATTGGTGCCAACAATGGGTTGCGCAACTGGGCATCTCAAAAGTCAGCGATCCCGAATGGGAGGCCGACGACTTAATTGGCACACTAGCCCATCTGCATCGTTCGCCGGACCTATCAATAGTCATCCTCACTGCCGACAAAGACTTAACCCAATTGGTACGTGAAGGTGATATTTGCTGGACATTTTTTGATGACAAAAAGCTAGATTACAACGCTATCAAAAAGAAGTTTAAGGTCAAGCCAGAACAAATTGCCGATCAATTGGCGCTCACTGGTGACAAGGTTGATAACATTCCTGGCATACCTCTAGTTGGCTTAAAGACGGCTGCTAACCTATTACGGAAATATGGCGACTTGAAGACGTTAAGAGCCAACCTGCATGAAGTCGGCAAAATGAAATTTCGATATGCAGCCCAAGTTCAGCGCTCGCTCATCGACAATGAATCAATTCTCGACATCTCCAGCGCGTTAACTCAGATCAATTGCGAGATAGAGTCGATGCGAGAGGTATCGATATCGCGCGGGCCTGCCAATGCTGAACAGCTACAACAAATGATGGCTTTTCATCAAATGGATGACGCCCGTCTCGACAAGTGGCAAACTTACTTGCAAAGCAACTAAACAGCCTAGCGATCAAACCATGGCCACTGTTATCTTATTCAACAAACCTTTTCAGGTGCTTAGTCAGTTTTCTGAATCGGGCGACAAAAAGACTCTGGCTGACTACATTAATATCCCTAAAGTCTATCCGGCTGGCAGGCTCGATTACGATAGCGAAGGATTAATGATATTGACCGATGATGGACAGTTACAAGCCCGCATTGCCAACCCAGATCACAAGCAAGCCAAATGCTATCTTGCTCAAGTCGAGAATATTCCCGACCAAAATGCGGTGCTTAGCCTAGGGCGAGGCTTAAAACTAAAAGACGGCATGACGCGTCCAGCAAACGCCAAATTGATCGAGCAACCCGATTGGCTTTGGCCACGTGACCCCGCCATTCGACAGCGAAAGGAGATTCCGACACAATGGCTCCAGCTTGAAATTAAAGAAGGCAAAAATCGTCAGGTGAGGCGAATGACCGCTGCCGTAGGTCACCCAACTTTACGTTTGATTCGCACCCAGGTAGCCGATTGGTCATTAGATGGCTTGCTTCCCGGAGAATATCGGCAGTTCTCAATATAACGCCCTATAGAGGAAATCAACACCATGACCAAAAAACTCAATCAACCGCTCGGCGGAAACGACATGCCCCGCTTCGGAGGTATCGCCACGATGATGCGATTACCCCACGTACCCGACGCAAAGGGGCTTGATGTTGCTTTTGTTGGTGTACCCTTCGACATCGGCACATCAAACCGCTCAGGTGCCAGATTTGGCCCTCGACAAATTCGCAGCGAATCTTGTTTGATACGTCCCTATAACATGGCAACCCGCGCCGCGCCGTTTGATTCATTACAAGTAGCCGACATCGGCGACGTCGCAATTAATACTTTCAACATAGAAAAGTCGATGGCGATTATCGAATCAGCCTATGACGGCATCCTTGCACAGGAATGCAAACCACTCACTATGGGTGGTGACCATACCATCGCACTGCCAATCCTGCGCTCAATTGCAAAGAAGTATGGCCCTGTCGGTATCGTCCATGTCGATGCCCATGCCGACATCAACGATACTATGTTTGGCGAGAGAATCGCACACGGCACACCCTTTAGACGCGCCATCGAAGAAAACCTCGTCGACCCAAAACGCATGGTGCAAATCGGCTTAAGAGCGACCGGCTACGAAGCCGACGATTTCGATTGGCCCAGAAGGCAAGGCGTTCGAGTCGTTCCAGCAGAAGACTGTTGGTATAAATCACTCAAACCACTAATGGCCGAAGTACGCGAGCAGCTAGGCAAAGGCCCAGTCTATATCACCTTTGATATTGATGGGCTTGACCCAGCTTATGCGGCTGGCACTGGTACACCAGAAATCGGTGGCCTATCAATTCATCAGGGTTTGGAGATTATTCGTGGCTGTCGTGGATTGGATGTTATTGGGGGAGATTTAGTTGAAGTCGCACCCGCTTATGATACGACCGGCAATACTGCGCTGACAGCGGCCAATTTGTTGTTTGAAATGCTGTGTGTTTTTCCGGGTGTGGAATACCGCGATTAATGGTTCGAGAGAAGGCGTAATTCTGTTTGATGAAGTTGGCTGAAGGTGATTGGCAACGCACGAATCTAGGCTTGCAGAATGACTGCGTTAATCGGGATATTCAACCAATTATGATCATTGTTTTCTTGGGGAAGAGGCGTAAACGCAACCATGTCTGATTATTCAAAAGGCGCCGCCTTTATAGATAAACAAATTGTGCCCATTTCGGAAGCGAAAATATCGCTACTCGACTGGGGCTTTTTGCACTCCGATGCGACATACGACGTGGCTCATGTCTGGCAAGGGAAGTTCTTTAGACTCGATGACCATATCGACCGATTTTACGCGGGTATGAAGAAGCTACATCTATCGATTCCCTACCAGCCCGAAGAAGTCAAAACCATTTTGATTGATTGCGTCAAAGCCACCGGTTTGCAGGATGCCTACGTTGAAATGATTGCCACTCGTGGCATGCCTCAAGCCGGGTCACGAGACCCGAGAACTTGCTCCAATCGATTCTATGCATTTGCGATCCCTTTTGTCCGGATAACACCACGTGACAAAGGGTTGCACCTAGTGATTAGTGATAGGCAGCGTATACCGGCTGAATCGATTGACCCTGTGATTAAAAATTATCAATGGCTTGACCTTGTCATGGGGCAATTCGAGGCTTATGAGCGAGGCGCTGAATCTGTCGTCGTAGTGGATGCTCAGGGCAATATTACAGAAGGGCCTGGCTTCAATTTATTCTGTATCAAAGACGGCTTATTAACAACACCCGCCAATGGTGTGCTCGAAGGCATTACTCGAAAAACGGCAATGGCGCTGGCGGTAGCGAATGGCTACGAAGTCATGGCGACTAACATCCAGCCAGAGTATGCGCGCGCAGCCGACGAAGTATTCGTGACCAGCACTGCTGGCGGCATCATGGCGGTAACTAACATTGATGGTGACATCATCGGAAATGGGGGAATCGGACCGGTTACCAAACAACTTCAAGTTGCCTATTGGGCAATACATAATGACCCAGATTACAGTCTCACAATCGATTACAAAGAATGAAAAAGTGCCCCTTATCACTTAAATAGTACAAAAACCGACGGCAAAGACGCATTTAAGTGGTCATTTTACGCCGGAGGAAGTTGGTATAGGCTTTGGCGTGGGTTATGATACGCGTTGTTCGGTTAAATCTAGCAAGAATGTAAGGTAGATTACGCGTCAAGTGTAAGTTCCCTTTGTCTTTTAGGGATATCCGATTCTGAAACATCACGTTATTTTTACGAGGATCATATTGCTGTGCAGGATAAAGTTATTCAAGTAGTTGATTACCTGAACGAAGTTAAGACCCGCTGCACCTATAACGCAGCTGCTAAAGCGTTGGGCATTACACCGCCGGCATTAAAGAAGTTCTTGGGTGATCGAAAACCCGAAAACTCCTGGCTTGTTAGCACAGGAACTGGCGAACCAGCAGGGTACACCGAAGAAGAAAAGCATGCAGAGCTTCATCGGACAAAGCGTATTATTACTTCAGCGGAAGTTATAAC
>JBLHID010000060.1:0-15472 GCA_047615545.1 Polaribacter sp. | reverse complement strand
CGTGAATCTGTCACCAGTTGTGATGCGACATCGAGGTCACTCGTCATCACCGCCTGACAATGGGATTCAGGCAAACCAGCCTCACGTAGTATTTGTACAAAGCGAAAACAGGATAACGGGGTATCTTCCGCTGGTTTGATAATAACCGGACAGCCACTCGCGATGGCGGGTGCAACTTGATGGACAATTAAATTCAGAGGATGATTAAACGCACTCACCGACATGACGACACCTATCGGTTCACGTCTTGTGAATGCGAGTCGATTAGCCGATGCTGCATTCAAGTTCATCGGAATTTCACGGCCACTTTCAGTCCGCAGGCAATCCACTGAATTACGCACACCATCAATAGCCCGAGCAACTTCAACCCGTGAATCAAGTAATGGCTTACCGCCTTCGCTTGCCGCGAGCATAGCCAACGCTTCGAACTGCTCGCCCATTATTTGTGCTGTTCTTTCCAGTATTTGGATTCTTTGCTCGGGTTTTAGCCACCTCGATTTATCCCGAAATACCGCTTGAGCGGTTGTCATGGCGATGTCAGCACCACGGGTATCGATGGTTGGCACCATACCAATATCGGATAAATCCCAGGGTGACGACACTAGGTGCTCTTTATCCGCTATCGCATCAGGCACCATTAATTTAAATTCAGTGGTCATCATTGTTACCTATAAGTCAGTAATCATTAGGATTAGATAGAGCAAACTAAATTCCCCCGCTTTTGGGTGACTCTTCTGATTTCAGAGTAATCCAAGAGACAATCGATGTCGACGACAGTGTCGTCGGTAATGACCTTCTACTGCCTGGGAAAGATCCTTTAAAAATTCACTTTCATCCAAAATCTTATTGTTTAAGTGCCAAGAACGTTGCATCACAATACAACTCAACACAATAGGCTTGGTTTTTGAATTTTTATAATTGCATTCAGAAAAATCAGATCCAGTACAATTTTCATCAATCCGATCATTCGATATACTACGCGAGGACAAAGGATCCTAAGCATTTGTCGGCGGTCAATTTAACTTGATCAACTAAGCTCGACCAACTAAAGTTTGATCAGAAGTAGCAGTCATGCGTCACTTTGTTATTCTAGAACCATCGAAACAGGCAGGATTAAACAATGGAAAATATCACAAGCTGGGTCGTCACTAACGGGGTCGACTGGGGTATCAAAATTGGAATCGCGCTAGCGATATTCATCGTCGGTAAAATCGTCGCTCGAGTCATTAGCAATCTACTTGTAAAGGCACTACGCAGGTCTGGCACAGATTCGATGCTAGTCGACTTCATGGGTGGTATTACTTACGGCGTATTAATTGTCGCGGTGGCACTTGCGGCCGTAGACTCTCTCGGCGTAAACGTTACTTCGCTGATGGCCATTTTAGGTGCTGCCGGTCTTGCTGTTGGCTTAGCATTGAAAGATTCGCTATCTAACTTTGCGGCTGGCGTTATGATTGTTATTTTTCGACCATTCAAAATTGGTGATTACGTTACCGCTGGCGGCGCAGCAGGTGAGGTTGACGAGATCGGTTTGTTCGCCACATTAATGCACACAGGAGACAATCAACGCATCATTATTCCGAACTCGGCCATTCTGAGCGGCAATATTACCAATACCAGTGCATTTCCCACTCGTCGTATCGACCTTGTTATTGGTATAGGTTACGGCGATAACATTGGTCAGGCACGGGACATTATTATGCGGGTTTTAGAATCGAACAAGCTTATTCTGAAAGAGCCAGCACCAGGCGTCGCTGTCGCAGAGTTAGGTGACAGCAGTGTTAACCTAAATGTTCGGCCTTGGGTGAATTCCGCTGATTACTGGGGCGTTCGTGCTGAATTGCTCGAAGGTATTAAGGTCAAGCTGGATGAAGCGGGTATTAGCATCCCTTACCCACAGCAAGATATTCACATGCACGAAGTTAAAGGCATATAGAATATAAATGAAGTGCGGCTGAGTTGTCGTGCTTCTTTTTTATACAACTATCCTTATGCAAGTATCCTGATACCAATATTCTCATAACATTTCCGTGCCATCGGCTAGGGCAGTTTAGAGAAGTAAGCAATCTTCTCGTGCAAAACACCTTCTGCGCTTACTTTAACTAAGGCACAGCCTTGAAGATCAGTACCATTGGCCTGCCACCAACACCATACAGTGACTGGGCTGGTATTGTAGTCGATCACAACGTCGCTATAGATTAAGAACGGGTTGGCATTTACTTCTGCTCCCATTTCCACCGCAGCGTTTTTAAAGTCATTTACAAACTGAACCAACTCGTGCCGTTGAATTCGCCCCGTATTAGGGTCGTCATAATGGAAACTATCTGCGGTAGCAGTCAGACTTAGCTCACCATCACCAAGCTTCCATCCTTTAAGATAGGTTTCTATTATTTCTGTAATCGACATATCGTAAGCTCTTCGTGCTTTCCCTAGTAGACGAAGCCCCCTCTAATAGATAGAAGGGGCATCGATACTATTACATCAATTCTAGCTTTCGCTTGTTGCTGGCATTTCAGACGCATCGATACCTGGCACATGAGTGATACCCGCTAGTTGCTTCCAGTCAACTGGATACGCGGCGTAGAAAATAATGCACTTGTCGTCACACTCATAAGTCACATGATTGTCTTTAGGGACATACATCAAGTCACCAGAATTAAGTTCGTAGCCGATACCTTCTACGACTAAACGAAAAGTACCTTTGAGACAGAAAATAAGTTCGTCACAGGTTAAATCCCATGGCACCGAAATTTTATTCAGCGCGTTGATTCCACCAGCCATACTCTTGCTGTTTCCAACATTAACAAACGGCTTAATGAAAGTGCCATTCTCTGGCAAGTTATCGATTCGATCCTGGATCTCTGCGATTCTAAATACGCTAGGTGCTGTCATTGTCATACTCTCCTGTTGGTTAGATTAAACGGTAATTTGGTTAAGTCTAAATTTGGTTAAGTTCCAATTTAGTTAAGATAGTAGCTCCGAGATCGATTGATCCAGAAACTTTTCAAACTCGGGATCATTGCCAGGTGATGCGACGCAATGTCCCCAGGGTGATGAGTAGACACGAAGTTCGGCATTGATAATTTGCGCTGCCTCTATCTCGTTATCTTCGAAGCGAAAGTACATGTCGTCATCACACACGATGATGATCGTTTTCGCCTTAATGGCTTTAAGCGCCTTCGCAAAGTCATCTTCGTAGGCGGGTTGCCCACTGATATCACCTTGCTGCCAAGTCTTTAATTTACACAGTAAATCATTTGCATCCCAATCAAGATGATCTTGTTCCCAGTCTTGTAATAAGGCTTCGGCGCTGTCGAAACCTTTCAGTCGGTACATTTGTTTGCGATAAAAAGTTTGTGAGAATGCCCAACCAGCATAATTTCGGCCAAAGGCTTTTAAACCTTTCACTGGTGGTGCCTGATAGTTTCCATCGTCATAAACTGCGTCGGCCTTAAGAGCTGCTTTGACACCTTCGAGGAAGACAATATTATGCTCAGATGTCTTTGACGAAGCGCAAAATGGCAATATGGCTTTGACCATGTCGGGGTATTGAGCCGCCCACTGAAAAGCCTGACAACCGGCCATCGACCAACCTGCTACCAACGCTATTTCAGTCACGCCAAGCGCCTCTGTGAGTAACTTGTGCTGCGCTCGGACATTGTCGAATAACGTAATATCAGGAAAGTTGGCCGCATTAAAAGGTGAAGGGGTGTTGCTCGGTGACGAGGAAATCCCGTTGCCAAACAAGTTAACAGACACGATGAAATGCTTGGCTGGATTTATAGCGCGGTTTGCACCAAAAAAACCTTCGTTACGGTGGTGACTGCCAGTATAGAAAGTAGGCAATACCACAACATTATCTTTCGCCGCATTCAGTTCGCCGTAGGTTTTATAAACCAACCGCGCGCACGGCAACACAGTACCTGACTGAAGTTCGAATTCAGCCATTTCATATGTCTGGCCGCTTGTCGGTGCATTTGTCATATTATTTTAGGACATATTGAGCAGGGTGTATTAAGCGAGGGGGAAATATCACACATCTCCCCCTCTGACGATTAAAACAGCCGTAGGTATTCTGAGACTTCCCAATCGGTGACCGTTTGGTGGTAACGCTCCCACTCATCATCCTTATAGGCCAGATAAGATTTCAGCATCACTGGCCCCATCACTTGCACGGCTAATTCATCGTGACGCAAGGCTTCCAGCGCAATCATCAAGTTACGTGGCAATCTGCGAATTCCTGCTGCCTCGAATTGCTCGTCAGTCATCTCATAAAGATTAAGATTACAAGGCTCTCCTGGCTCCATTTTGTTTTGAATGCCTTTGACAGCACCGGCTATTGACATGCCCAATCCCAGATAGATATTCATGCACATATCAGCAGCCCGGTTTTCAATACAGTAACGGCTTTGTGGTAAGCGGAACTGCGCTGCCCGATTGTTGTAGCCGTAAGTAATGTTAGTCGGTGCCCAGGTAACTGTACCACCTTCGAATCCACCCACTCTTGGGACAAGCCCGTTGTAAGAGTTAACAATCGGGCAAGCGATGGCAGTAATTGCTTCTGAGTGTTTAATTAAACCACCAACAGCCCAAAGCGACTCGTCGCTCCAACCATCTTCATCATTGCCAAATATATTAACACCAGGTTTATCAGTTTTTTGTAAAGACAAGTTGATATGGGCACCTGAACGCCAGTCACCACTCGTTGGCTTAGGCATGAAAGTAATAAACATGCCGTGTTCTTTGGCGACTTCTTTTAACAGGATACGTAGGAAGGTATAACGATCGGCCATTTCTAACAAATCAGTGTAATGGAAATCTAGCTCGAATTGCGAGTAGCCACCTTCTGCAACTACGTCATGCATGTTCCAACCCATATCTTCCAGAATATCGATCAAATCTTTAAGGAATGACATTGAGTCGATAGATTGCTCGACATCATAACCAAAGGCCTGTCGGCGTGAGCGCAAACCTTTTTCTGGATCGCTATCGAAGGCTTTAACTGGCTGGCCTTCATCGTTAAAACGCATCGCAATGAATTCTGGCTCGATACCGGCGTAACCGACATAACCAGCGTCTTTAGCATCACGAATTTGGCGCTTTAGTGCCTGACGAGGACATACATTGTAGGGCTTGTCTTCCCAGAATAGGTCGGCAAAAATAATTGCCATTGACTTGTCCCATGGGCAAATATAGACAGCATCTAAATCAGGCACCATCACTTGATCTGAATCGGCTGGCGATAACTCAGGCACAAATGATATAGAGTGAACCGCAAACTGAGGGCCTTTACCCATACACAACTGCTCGAAGTCGCTCATCGGCACTGGCTTGGTTTTCGGAATACCAAATAAATCTATCCAGCTCGAAAGTACGTATTCAACGCCCGCATCTTCTAGCTCTTTTCGGACTTCGGCGATGCGCTCTTTCGTGGGCAAAGCTTCGGCGAAGGTCTCTACATAAACGGTCATATCATTCTCCTATATCTATATTTTGTGTGACTGCAATCTAAAGGCCATCCCTAAATTCAGTCACACATGAGGTCACTACAAAGAGCGTATTTTTTCAGCTCCAATTTTGTTTCAGCAGGAACTGATTTTTGAAATTTTTAAGTCCAGTCATCGTTTCACTGGATGCTATATCTAACTGTGAATGAATTTCTTTATCGAGAAAAGCCAGAAAACCATTTCGATCATTACTCACGACTTCAACCAATAAGTCATAACGCCCACTCACCCAAAGTATGTAAACCACATCAGGAGAAGCGGCTAGTCTCTCTGATAAGGCCTGCACGGTATGTCCAGCGGCCACCTTAATCCCTAGCATCGCATCGCTTTTGTATTCGGCAGCGACTGGGTCAGCAATTGCGACAATGCGCAACATACCAGCCTGTTTCATACTATTGACACGGTTACGAATCGTGCCTTCAGAGACCGACAGACTTTTCGCTATTTCTGAAAATGCCATACGTCCATCCGACTGCAACTTGCCGACTATTTCACGATTTAACTTATCCTCGCTAGAAATACCGCTAGAAATACCGCCAGCCACTGCAGAGCCGTCTGACCCGGACTCTGATTCATCTAACTGTTCAACTACCCTAATACCACGAGCCATATAAACCCTTAATTCTGCCATCAATTTGGCTAAAGTGGCGACAATCATAAATATGCATTACGCATTAATCAAGAAATTATTTACTTATATCGTAATTCTATTGTGGATTTTTTACGAATTATGGAATAAATTACGCTAAATCTTAACGCCTACAACAATTCATCGGGAGTGATACGCCATGAAGCAAGTTTTGAGTACGACCTTACTAGACACGTTTGATAGCGATAGCACGCCAAAACACGGACTACCCGGTGCAGCCTATGTCAGCGATGCGTTCAAACAGTTAGAAGATGAACACCTGTTCGCCAAATCATGGACCTTTATCGGGCTCGCCCATCAACTGCCCAAACCAGGTGACATCCAACCACTCACCGTTGCGGGACAGCCCGTCTTATTAATTCGCAATGAGAGTCACGAGATCAAAGCCTTTCATAATGTGTGTCGTCATCGAAACCTGCAACTGGTAGCAGAGGCCTCTAACTGTGGCCGCATGATTCGCTGCCCTTACCATAGCTGGAGTTACGATCTCGCTGGTAACCTTAAAAACGCGCCATTCTTTGGCGGCGAAGCTAAACAGGCCTGCGAGGGGTTTGATCTGAAAGATAATGGTTTAGCACCGATTAACTGCGAGGTTTGGCATGACTGGATTTTCATCAACCTTGACTCAAACGCTGAGCCATTCGACGACTTCATAAAACCACTTAAAACGATGCTTGGCGACAATGATGTCACCCAGTACAAACCTGTCGCCACTGTTGAGTTTGGTGAAGTAGCCTGTAACTGGAAACTTTTAATGGAGAACTTCATAGAGCCATACCATGTACAGTTCGTCCATAAAACAACAACAAGTCAGCCGCTTGAAGACCATTATGCGGTTGTCGAAGGTAATTGCCTTGGCAGCGCGGTCGACCTATCTGACGAACAAGTAGCAAACGCTGGGGAAGGCACTCTGGGAGTTACATCGAGATACCTGACACTGTTTCCAAACTTTGTCATGGGCACCTATCAACCAGATCAACTGGGTGTGCATTTGAACATTCCGATTAATGCGGGCACTACTCGTCAATATCGGGTGATCTATATCCACAAAGATAGCCAATATAGTGAAGACCAGATTCAGGCGCTAAAGAAATTATGGCATAGTGTGCACCTCGAAGATCACGAGATGGCCGAGCGTTTACAAATAGGACGCCAATCACATTTGGCCGCAGCAGGCGGCGTGCTATCGCCCTACTGGGAAATCAGTGTCAGAAGATTTCAGGAACTGGTAGCGAATGCAATACGCCCAGGCCTAGAAGATTAACCCTCCAATATTGAAAAGAGAACAATTATGAACCAGACTACGAAACCAGACTTTCGGCTCGACCATACAATGATCCGAGTGTTTGACCAAGAGAAAACCATGGACTTCTATACCCGAATTCTAGGCATGGATATCTTACGCCAAAACGAATACCCCGACGGCCGATTCACCAATACCTTTGTTGGTTATCAAGGTGAAGATGATGGCACATCGATAGAAATGACCTACAACTGGGACCAGACAGAACCTTACGATATGGGTAACGCCTGGGGCCATTTCGCACTGAAGGTATCAGATGTTTATGCAACCGCTGAATATTTAAAATCGGAAGGCGTTGAATTTACTCGGGAGCCAGGCCCAATGAATGCAGGAACAAGAGTGATTGCGTTTTTTAAAGATCCAAACGGCTATGTGTTTGAGCTGAACGAGCCGATGTCCGAAAAATAATCAATCTGCTAAGCCATCGTTCTAATTGCCTAGAACTTTATTAGCTTTTCGAACTGTTGTGGTTCGTGCTTCACCACCAACCTACAAAACACTGTGTATTGATGCAGGTTGTATGAGGCACGAAAGCCCAACAAAATCAGCGCTGACTCACAAACGCTGATTAACATTAACCTGATACAGGTTGACCTCACCGCTATACAACCATAGCCTATCGAATTCTTGAGCCACTAGGATCACTTTTGGGATATATTTTCGAGTACACAGGGCTTGGCCTTAGCCCGCTGATTTACGCTTCGATTGTACTATTGGTAGCTGGTTTCGTCCGTGGATATAGTGGATTCGGATTTTCGGCACTCGCCGTAACCGGTCTATCGTTGTTTCTTTTACCGAAACAAATTATCCCTGTTATCTTGTGCTTGGAAGTTTGTGCAAGCATCCATATGTTACCCAAGGTCTGGCATAAAATTAACTGGCAGCTGATAGCCTACCTTGCAGTCGGCGCAGCTTGTGCCACACCATTTGGCATCTGGATACTGGCCACATTGCCCGAAAAACCGATGCGCATCACGCTCTATTTATTAGTACTGGCTCTCAGCCTAGTATTACTTGCGGGGGTGAAAATAGCGCATGCCGAAAAAAATCGTACTCAGTTTGCGGTTGGCGGTGTATCGGGACTTTTCAATGGCATTGCGGCACTTGGTGGTTTGCCCGTTGTTTTATTTTTAATCGCAGTAGGGGCAGAGGCTGTTTTTCTACGCGCCACAACCGTGGCCTATTTCCTCATAATCGACATCTTGGCCCTTGGATCGGCCTATAGCCACCAATTGTTTAACATGGAAGTATTATGGCGCGTTGTGCTATTTATATTGCCAGTCGCGATTGGCGTCCAATTGGGCAGCCGTCATTTTTTTAACGCCAATCCTGATAGCTTCAAAAAGTTCACCCTGGTGTTATTGATCGGACTTTCGTTGTCTGGATTAATTAAGACAGCGTTATTCTAGGCGTTTAGGGTTATCCTCAATTGATTTGCTGTTTTCCGTAGGTTTCCTGTAAGAAAAATGTCCCAATGAAAGCGAGCGATGTCAACACTAACAAACTAATGAAGGCCGTCGTAAAGGCTTGCTCAGAATAAACTCTGCCACCTTCTACTAAACTACCGTTCCAATTTTTATCTAACAACCAGCCAATTAACGGCTGAACTACCGCCCCTGCCCCAACGATAAACATATTCATTAATCCCAATGCCGTACTGCTGAAGTCTGGTCGATTGAGCTCTCGGACCGAGCTAAAACCAGCGGTCATCGTGCAACCACCAGCGCCGGTCAAAAAAATCAAACACATGATCATACTAGTCGAGCCAGGGGTATAAAATATAAGCACCGCAAATGACAGCAAACACAATAACGCACCTAACATCATCACTGGGTTACGACGGCCTATCTTGTCGGACAACCAACCCACAAGGGGAGAAAAAACTGCCCACCCAACAAAGATCATCGATGCGATGCCACCCGCTTGGACAGTTGAGTAACCATGGACCGTCGTCAGCCAAGGCACTGACCAGAGCGCACCAAAACCCAGCATGGTGGCTGCTAAACCAAATCCGATGATCGCGCAGATCCAGGTTTGTGAATTGCGTGAAACCGACTTTAGACCATCTAGTAGCTTTGCCTTAGCCGAGTTCGCTTGACTTGAATTCGTCTGATTGGTAGACGTTAACTGATCAGCTGAGCGGCGCGGCACCAGCACAAATAACAATATTGATAGCAACACCGCTACGCCAGCCAAAACAGTCATTGTGCCTCGCCAGCCGAGTGATTCGACCAAGTGTCGTAATGGCGCTTGGCCAAATATTGCACCACACATACCGACGGATTGCAGTAAGCCTGCCAACAAGGTGTAACGAGAAGATTTAAACCAATAGCCAGCGATAGATAAAGTACCGACAAAAGCAAAGGCAACCGTACCGCCAATTAATGCTCTGCCAATCGACGCGGTCACAATCGAATCACTCAACGCAAATCCGATAGAGGCAAAGGCACATAAGCCAGCGGCGGCACTCATTAATTTTCTGGGGCCAAACCGGTCAGTGAGCATACCGACTGGCAGCTGAATTGATGCGTAGGTATAAAAGTAGAATGCCGATAATGAACCTAATGCCGTTGCACCGACCGAAAATTCTCGCATTAACTCCGCCGTCATCACACTCGGTGATACACGCTGAATAAAGGCGTAACCAAAGAATAGTGCACCAAGTGCAAAAGCGATGACGGCAGCAGAGGGGCTAACTTCTAGCTGCGAGCCTGTTTTGCTACTTGATGACATTGACAATTTTCTCTAAAACTTTGAGGCAGGCTCTAAACCTTCACCATCAATCGTAATTCGGTGCATGAGCCGATGCTCACCGTGGTAGTCATTGAGCGCGCAGTGATGCGTGGCTCGATTATCCCAAATTGCAATGGAACCTTTTTGCCATTTGAATCGACAGGTGAATTCATTTTGGCTGGCGTGTTGATATAGGTAGTCAAGTAGGGGTTGCGATTCGGGCTGGCTCCAACCTTTGAACTTAACCGTAAAATCACCATTGACATATAAAGCAGACCTGCCAGATAGAGGATGTTTGATTATTACCGGATGTGTTGCATCCTGAGTTGCGTCAGCAGTATTACTAAACCTATCACCAACATCATCCATATCCATATCGACGTACGCTGACTCGCCAAAAACATGACGACTGGAATGCTCTGCTCGCATTCTGAGCAAGGTCTCTTTCATACCATCCGACAAATAATCGTAGGCTGCATACATACTCGAAAACAGTGTATCGCCTCCAATCTTTGGTACTTCTCGCGCATATAAAATAGAACCCATCGCAGGAATTTGGTCATAACTGTGGTCCGTGTGCCAAGTCGAGCCTATATTTTTTTTTTGATTTGCTTCTTTGCGCACTTCGGCAATTATAGGATGAGTGTCAACCGCCTGAAAAAAGCGATTCACATTAATCTCACCCCAGCGTTTGGCAAACTCGATATGTTGATCGGGTGTTAAATTCTGGTCTCGAATAAAAATAACGCCATGTGCGACAAAGGCACGGCGTATCTCTAAAAATTGCTCGTCACTTATTCCGGCAGCAATATCGACATAGCCAATATCAGCACCAACGAAACGACTGATTGGGGTGACGGTTATGGTGCTGTAATTTTCTGTCATGTTATATCATCCCACCTTCAATAATTAAGAAGCTACTGGTTCACCGAGTATGGCCATATTTGGCGTCACGATAAGCCCTAGTACGCTCGGTGAATAAACACTACTGTATTCGATGGTGCAGTCGAATGCTGCAATTTCTTGCGCAACCATGTCACGTGTATCGAGAACGCAGCACAGGCAGCGACGCGGTATAGTTAGCCCCAGCCTTGTAAATGACATTCAGTCACGATGCACACAAAAGTGGCATAGAAGCTCTCATAATATAAGACATTAAACAAGACAATATCGCAAGCCTGTGCACAGGTAATATCAGGGATTTATCGTGGTTATTCCATTCTCAATTTCTTTCGAAATATACATACCGATTCACCAACTCGATTCATTACCTACGTAAAATATACTCAGTGTTTGGAAACAAATAATCTGGCCTGATGGGCTGTACGTCTGGTCTGTTTTAGCTTCAATGGTGAATTCAGAAATCGATTGAGTGCTGCGATTAAAAGTCGAGCCTGCGGTTCAGGTAATTCTACCACCTCTTCCTTCACCGCTAATGCCAGCTTTAACCAATGCACTGATACAATATATTCATCTTGTCCATGATCCATAATCATTTGAAATATTGAATTGAAGTCTGTATCTGCCCATCTTTCAAGTTCATATTCTGCTGTTGTAAATGCAACATTTCTTCCACTAAAACAGGCCATCTGTAGCAAACCCTGAGGCCAGAGCTGTGGAAATTTTCGACACTGTTTGCGCACTGCGTTAGCAAAGGTGATTGCGTGAGTAAAATCAAGCCAACCAACATTGCCTGAGATAGACACATTCACTTTGTTTTGCTGTTCGATGTCGAAGCTGAGCAAGTTAATAGCATTGACTGTCAGCCATTGTGTATACAAATCTTCAGGTGCTTGATGCCTGCAATTCAACGTCGTCTTGAGTGCTTTAGCAATGCCAAGCGTTCGCCACTGTTTAGGATTGAAATCAAACTCAACATTATCCGGCACTCGGTTATTTCCAATACTATTCCATACCGTCAGCGTTGATGCATAAGCTTTAAATTCAGGTATTTTATCTTCTCGCGCTGCGAACACAAAACTCCGCACTAACGAGATTAAAACGGGTTCAGCAATGACAGAACCAAGTCGATTTATCAATTCGCCAGCCTTTGTCACGTAAATCAGTGAGTGGCCGAAATCATTGTAATGCGCCAATGCTGACTGGCTGAGCGCAAGCTCAAAGTCTTCAAATTGAAGTCCCGATTTCAACCCGCCTCGGATCATCGCCACGGCTAAACTTTCGTCTTCTGACTCAATCGCCTGTATAAAACCTGCCTCGTCGAAATTGAGTGAGTCTTCGGTATAGGGGTATTCAATTTCACGCAGGACATCATAGGAAACATGACCTATCGACTCAAGCAGGCAAACAAGCTGCGCCTCGACATCGTTTTTACTTTCATCAATTTTATTGGCATCGAATAGCACGAGCCAATCTGCCATACCGGCATAGGCATGTGTCCAACCAAACTTAAGGCGACGCCACGACCACTGAATGGCAAGACGCAGTACGTCTAGCGGATCATCTCCCAGTTCAATGAGCCTGGCAATTTCACGTGCGATACGGTCATATTCATGGTCATCGAAGGCTTCACGCAAACTTTTTTCTATCGTCGCTCGCTGCTCAGCATAGGGACTTTCGGTAATATCAACCCAAATATCCTGATCACGAACTTCCATGGGATAAGTACGCAACTGATCACCGCCGAACAGGTTGTCGCCACTATTCAGATCAAACTTCCAGTTGTGCCAGTTACAAGTCAGAATGCAGTCACCCGCACTAGTGCTATGCTCACTGATACTACCTTGAGACAATGGATAACCTTCATGTGGACAGCGATTGTCACATGCTCGGTAACCTTGATTTGTTTTAAATAGCGCAATTTGCTTTCCTTCAACCCGAACAAGCCTGACGTTATTAGTCTCAAAATCACTGCATTTAGCCGCATAAACCCATCGCGCCTCACCACTTGATCGGATCATAGTTGAATGATCGGTAATTGGGTGCTTCGTGGTTGACTGTTTCATTAGATCCGATTTCATCTGCATCCCTGTGTTTATTAATTAAGTATCGGGATTATAAAACTTAAAGTAAACTTTAAGTCAACAGGGTAAATTAGAACTATTTCGATGATTCAATTAATCGCTCAAAAAGATAACTTGTTAACTATCGGTGAGGCAGCAAAACGATGTGGCGTTGCGGCTTCGACCTTACGGTTTTATGAGTCAGAACAATTGATTCAGTCATCACGAGGGCCAGGAAACCAACGCCGTTACCACCGCTCGATGTTACGACGGATTTCTTTAATTAAGGTGGCCCAGACACTGGGGCTAAGTTTGAAAGAAATCGGCACAGCACTCGACACATTGCCCGATAAACAGACTCCAACCAAACGTGACTGGGAAAAGCTATCACGTCATTGGCGAGACCAACTTGACCTGCGTATTGCCAGCCTGCAAACCATGCGCGAGCAGTTATCGGGTTGCATTGGTTGCGGTTGTTTATCATTAAAAAACTGCGCTTTGTATAATCCGGCAGATATCGCAGCTAAGCGAGGTGCAGGGCCCAGATTCTTACTCGGCGACGAGCCTGTTGAACGTTAACCAAACAGCCCACTTCAAAAGTCAGATATTTCTTTAGTGCGCCTCGAAAAAAAGTAATTTTTTGTGACCTGTATCTGCTCCTGCACCAACAGTAGGGGCACAATCGAGGGAAAAGTGCACTTTTAGAGATGCCCTTTAGAGATACTCTTTACCCAAGTTACCTGATGTGGATAAAATAGGCGTATCTCGTATATTCTAGCCAGATGGCAACAATCGAAGGCACAAAACAATGCATGACTTTCTAGACCTGGATAGCTACCCGATTGATCAGCCGGGTAGCGCTCCCTATCTCGCGCTGGTAAAGCGATGTCAGGATGACCTTATCGACAAGGGCATGTTTAATCTGGATGGGTTATTACTACCGCATACTTGCCAAAATGCAGTCAACGAAATAGAGCCGGTGATGCAATCCGCATCATTTACCCATCGCCGCGAGCACAATATCTATTTCCTCAAAAACATTCCTGAGCTCGATCCAGACCATCCAGCGCTACGCAAAGTGGAAACCATTAATCACACCGTTTGCGCCGATCAAATTCTAGACAGTATCGTGGTGAAGGTTTACGAGTATGAGCCGCTCATTCGTTTCATTGCAGATGTCATGCAGAAGCCACAACTATTCACCATGCCCGACCCGCTTGCCCGGGTGAATGTAATGGCTTACCGCGACGGTGAGGCACTTAACTGGCACTTTGATCGGTCTGAGTTCACGACCACTTTACTACTGCAAAATCCAGAGGCTGGCGGACTATTCGAGTACCGCAGTGATCTTCGGTCAGATTCAAACCCCAACTATGATGGTGTTGCTCGATTACTCAATAACGAAGATTCTAAACGTCAAAGCATTCAAGCCTGTGCGGGCACGCTCACTGTTTTTCGGGGCAAAAATACGGCGCATCGGGTAACCCCGATTGAAGGTGACAAAGAACGAATCGTAACCGTCTACTCTTATTACGAGCAACCCGATCGATTTTTTTCAAATGAAGAACTGTTTGGTTTTTTTGGCCGCACCAGTTAGCCTTAGCGTGCTGTTTTTTTTCAGCTCCGGCTTACTTTAAGCAGCACGCGCAATTGATTCACTGGCACCAACTTTAAACGAGTGATCACGATAACCTTTGCTGCGATAGTCCGCGACTCGTGCCCGCATGTCATCTGGATCACCAGCATGAACCGCAATGTAAATTGTCCCAAAAGGCGCAAATGGCTCAGCCTTGTAGATCACATTCAGGAGTAAGGAACGAATGCCTTCACTTACTATATGGAAAGTAGCTTTCAGACCGTATCTTTACCGCCCATTACAGGCGGCTCGCACCGGTAATAGTAATCGTGTCTACTGGTACATTTGAATGTCCACTATTATTCTCAAATGGAACCAATGCCATCGCGTCGACAATCTCCATACCACTAGTCACCTTACCAAATACGGCATAACCCCAGCCTGCAGTTGTTTCACTTGTATGGTTCAAAAACAGATTGTCAACATGGTTAATGAAAAACTGTGATGTTGCCGAATGTGGGTCGGTAGTACGTGCCATGGCTAAAGTGCCACGATTATTTTGTAGGCCATTGTTGGCTTCGTTCGCAATCGCCGCATTCTTACCCGGCTTTTCTGCTATGTCTGCTGTCAGGCCACCACCCTGAACCATGAAATTAGGAATGACTCGATGAAATATAGTATTCACAAAATAACCGTTGTCGACATAAGCTAAAAAGTTTTGACCGGTATTCGGTGCATTCA
>JBLHID010000059.1:0-15497 GCA_047615545.1 Polaribacter sp. | reverse complement strand
GTTCGTTGTTCTTTTGCAATCGTCCACCTAACTGCCTATTGTTTAATTAATAGGTATACTGACCCTAGAATTCTGTTTCGTAAATCAAGAGAAATAAACAATACTCCAAGTAGGGTTAATTTCAGGTGTATTACCTTTTTTTCGGTAATTCAAGTTACGATAAAATAATAACTTATTAAATTCAACAGGTTATGGATGATGAATAAGGTTGGAAAAAATCACAAGGTTAACCCGCTAATATGTATTCAAAGGTTTTTTACCTTTGAATTAGGCTGTTAGCTGCCTCAGGAGTTTTGGTGAATATTCGAAAATTTGAGCAAGAAGATTTTAATGCGGTTAAGGATATTTACCAGCAAGGGATTGATACTGGCAACGCCACTTTTCAGAAAATAGCTAAAAACTGGGAAGAGTGGAATAATTCAATGTTAATTAATTGTCGTCTTGTCGCAACTAAAAACAATCAGATATTAGGTTGGGCAGGTCTTTCTGCTGTTTCAAGCAGAGAAGTGTATTCGGGAGTTGTAGAAGTTAGTGTTTATGTTTCTGAGCAAGCACAAGGTAATGGTGTAGGACAAAAATTACTTTCTCAATTAATTTTAGAATCTGAAAAAAATAATATCTGGATGCTACAAGCGGGCATTTTCCCAGAAAACATTGGAAGTATCGCGCTCCATAAAAAGAATGGATTTCGTCAAGTTGGAGTTCGAGAGAAGGTGGGGAAAATGAATGAAGTGTGGCGCGACTCTGTACTTATGGAGAGGCGTAGCCAAATAGTTGGAGTATCAGGCAACTAACAAGCAATTTAACAGGACTAAAAACAGTGGGCTGTTCGTTTCGCTCCATTTTAGCCCACAATTTTTAGCCCGTTAATTGGGCGTTAGCGTGAGATAAAATCATGGAAGCTATTTACGATACGATCGGCGAAGACTACGACACGACAAGAAAAGTAGATCCAGAAATACTTGCTACACTAAGCGCGCTCCTTGATATTAAGGTAGGGGAAAATTATCTCGATATCGCTTGCGGCACAGGGAACTATACAAATCGTATATCTAGGCTTGGTGGAACTTGGTTTGCATGTGATGGTTCTGAAAAGATGCTTTACGAGGCAAGATCAAAATCCTCAGATATTAAATGGATGAAAAGTGATGTTTTAGATTTGAAATATGATTCAAATTTCTTTGACGGCGCTATTTGCTCATTGGCAATTCATCATTTCCCTGATTTAACACTTTCTTTTGGTGAAATTTCTCGAGTATTAAAATCAACGAGCAATTTTGTTATCTTCACATCAACACCGGCACAAATGAAAGGGTATTGGCTTAACCACTACTTCCCAGAGATGATGGAGAAATCATGTAAGCAGATGCCAAGCCTTGAGCAGGTTAATTCTGCTCTAATGCAGACTGGGTTTTCAATCCAGACGACAGTGCCATTCTTTATTACTCACGAACTAAAAGATTTTTTTTTATATAGTGGTAAACAGAGGCCGGAAATGTACCTATCGCACAATGTACGAAACGGCATTTCATCTTTCCACAAGTTTTGCTCACAATCAGAGCTGAACCAAGGGCTAGAGAAAATGCAGAGGGATATAACGTCAGGAGAGATTAAACGTATTATGGAAAGCTACGAGAATAAGAATGGCGACTACCTTTTCATATGTGCAACCACACGCTAACCAGTGCCTCAAATCGACCTCGCTACCGCTCGGCGATTTAGGCTAGGCGTTAGAAGACTAGGTAAAATTATGAACAATTCGGATATCCCATCATTTCCAAATATTTCCTTAAGTCATTTTGAATTATACGTTGATGATGTCTCATGTATGGAAGATTTTTATACTCGCTGCCTCGGATTAGTAGTAACTGATAGAGGAGAAGGGGAAAATGGGATGGTATTTTTAAGCAGAAACCCCGATGAGCATCATCAGTTGGTTCTAACTTCCAGGCAGTCAGATACAGCGACTGAAAGCCCAATCGATCATATTGCTTTTCGAGTTGATACGATCACGGAATTAAGGGTGTTTCACAAAGCATTGGAATCCTACTCAACAAAATTACAAACAGTATCCCACGGCACTACATGGTCTATCTATTTTCTTGATCCAGAAAATAACCGACTTGAACTCTTTACAGACACTCCATGGCATGTAAATCAGCCATGCAGGTTCGAAGTTGACTTTGAAATGCCAAATGAAGAACTACTAGAATTTACAGAACGGAAAATAGAAGACTTGCCAGGGTTCACTGAGGTGTATAAATGGAGGGAATCACATACCACAAATGTTAATGCGAAAAACGTTCAATAAGTCTTCTAACAAGCAACTGCTGCTGACTCCGGCGCTGGTGCGCCTCCACAGCAGAGTTGGGCGTTAGAAAGCATATTCCAGTCCAGCCAAATCGTTAACCGCAGTTTACATATTGCTATATGCAAACTATAGTTCACATATGATAGAAGTAAGAAAAACCGCAATATTCGCCAAGTGGTTCAACTCTCTCAAGGACCGAAAATCCAGAGCCCGCATCCAGGTTCGTATAGATAGGGTTGAAATGGGTAATTTTTGGAGATTCTGCTCCGATTGGTGAAGGTGTTAGTGAGTTGCGCATATTCTATGGCCCAGGATATAGGGTTTACTATGTACAAAGAGGAAATGTTGTCGTCATTCTTCTATCTGGTGGAGATAAAAGCACCCAACAAACTGATATCGTCAAAGCCAAAGAAATTGCCAGGCAATTGGAGGATTGAAATTCATGACTATTAAAACTACTCGCTGGGATTCAGCTCAACACCTTACAACAGATGAAGATATCCAGCTTTATCTTGAAGCATGCCTTGAAGAAGCAGGTGATGATCCAGCCTTTATAGTACATGCTTTAGGCGTTATTGCTCGTGCAAAAAATATGAGCCAACTGGCTCGAGATACAGGTCTTACACGTGAAGGGCTGTATAAAGCATTTTCTTCTGATGGCAATCCGACGTTTGCTACAGTTGCAAAAGTTGCAAAAGCGCTTGGCCTGCAAATAACTGTTCAGGCTCAACACTAATGCCATCTAACAAGCAAAAACTCTGGGGTCTTTCGAGGTCATATAAAAACCTTCTAATTGGCTATAGGGTTATGTGATCTGGATGTAATGGTTTATTAAACCTGTAGGACTTGATAGCTTGTTTATCAACGTAAATAGGACAAGAAATGACCAATAAAATCAGAAAACCTCGGGAAAACTTTACTCCCGATCAACGACTCGAATATGCCAAACTAATGGTTGAAGAACGTTACTCAAATCAACAAGTGATGGATATATCCGGAGAACACTATCACAGACACCCATTGAAATAGTTTGACATCAAAGCTGCGCCTGCTACGTTAATCGAAGCCACTTTCACAAAGGGACATTCTGATACCAAGATCAGGGGAAATGCAGGGTTCTCTAGATGTTACGCCTCATTGCCATTACAGTTCCCGTTGCGTTTACCGTGCATTCCTCTGCGGTAAAGTAGTTGAAACGGGTCAATCGTTCTGCCTGTTTTTGCTCCTCGACAATAGCGCCTGCGTGGTTCTAATTAGTTACATCCATGTAACGATGCCACACAGTCTTAAATGATATCCCTGTCAATAGACATCGGCATATAGGGGTTTTCCTGCATATACATTGGATTTGGAGGAGAGTTAATAATGAAGATTGTGTTTAGTAGTATAGTGTTCATCGCTACTTCTTTATTTTTTGAGGGCAGTAGAGCAATTGATGACGGAATTTCACCTGCCTTAATACAGCAGGCATTGAGCAGCAGTGATCAGGTCAGTCAGAGTTCCCCTACCCAATGCACTGATCAGTCAGCAGTGCAATATGCAAAAAATTTCTATCGCGAGCACTATTATTTCTTCGCTGAGCGTGAACCTCAAATGGTGAACCAGCTTTATAGTGATGAATTTAAAGCGGTAATAACTAATCATGCAGAGTGCTTTGGTGATGATGGGCTCTGCAACTTACATTTTGATCCCTGGTTGGATGCTCAGGATGGTTATGCAGATGGGGAAGTAGACTTTTCCACCCAGATAATTAACAAGGATACTATTTTGGTTGATCTTACCTATCAGTTCAGAATCCATTCGACACTTCCTGCCAGCTCCCAGACGGTATCCCTATTGCTGCAAAGAGCTGATACTCCTTTATGCTGGAAAATGGATGACATGTTGCTGTCTGACCCTGTCAGAACCTCAATGAAGGCAATAATGAAGGGTGGCTATGAGCATTATTTTTATTACCAAAAATCCCTGTTAAGTTGGAAGCTACTTTCTACAGATTGGTACTCTAGCAAAATTGCCGTTATTCGGGACAATCAGCGTATCGCAGAATATGATCTCTATTGCGATATGACTGAGGCGCTTACTCCCGTTCCGGAACAGCTGGATGGCGAAAAGAATAAGGTTGGTCTGGTTGTTACCCATTCAAATCCACAAGGTTTAGTCGTTATATCTTGTCGGTCTGGGGTTCATTCCAAACAGTTATCCGTCTACGATCTAGAGAGTAAAAGCCAGCAACCGGTGTGGGAGGAAACAGGCAGTTACTATGGTGAGTGGTCAATTAACCAGCATTATGACTTGGTACTTTCATATGACGAACCTTGTAGGAAACTAAACTGCCTCTCTCGGTTTGTACAAAAAGATGTCATCTGGGGAAGCATACCCTAAGGAATAGCAGAGCAGTAATAGTGTAATAGGCCTGCAGGACTTGATAGCCTATTTACCATCAAAATATAAGAGGACAATCCCCTTTTTTAGTCAACTCCGATAAAATAGACCGATGCTAAGACAAGCCAGGGTCGCATTTGCTGGAGTGGGTAATGTTGTATCGCCAATTGAAGAGTGCCTGTCCTCTATTCTATTCTTGACTTTAGCGTTCTACCAGTTCAACTAGTGATTAAGTGGCGTAATATAAATCAAAGGCTTGCCCCGAAATTTTGTTGCGAACGCAATATTTGCTGATGGCTTTTCACACTATTACAACTTACATTCAGGCGAATAGAACCAATTACATGAATAAAGAAAAGTTACACCAATCTATTATTACAGCTTTAGAGGTTGTTTTAGAGACTTCAAAAAAAGCAGCCATTCAAGCCCATGAAACAGCGACTAATGGCGAGACTGTAGCCGAAAATAAATATGATACCTTTGCTTTAGAAGCCTCTTATTTAGCCGCTGGGCAAAGTAAACGCGTTTCAGAATGTGAAGAAAATGTAAAAATATTTAAGTTGCTTGAAGTGCAAGACTTTAAATCAGAGTCATTGATTAGACTTGGAGCATTAGTAGAGTTAGAAGACGCTCAAAGTAATATTAACTATATATTTATAAGCCCTGTTTCTGGTGGGCTTAAAGTGAGTTTCAACCAGTTAGAGATAACTCTTGTTACGCCCTCAGCACCATTGGGCAATGCCCTGATGAGCCAAGGTTTGGACGATGATATTACGGTGTTGATGGGACATGAAAAGCAGTTGTATATTGTATTGAAAATAATATGATATATCGGTCAAAGTCCTTTAACGAATCCAGTTGTCCTGCCCATCTGATTTTAATCTAATTTATTAGAAACCCAACAAAGGGTATTAAGCCAATTTTGATATAATAATGCTGCGTATTTTTAGATGTGATTTTCATACAAAACACTTCTTCGGTGCAAGTAGTCAGCAATTTAAAATATACTGATCGAGGATCAAGCGCATAATTTATAAAAGCATAAAATCGACTTTTCGAGACTGTTGTTCTTATACTTATGGCCCATTATTCTCTATACTTTGCCAACCCAAAACACAGCTAAAAGTGAGCCATGAAAACCAGTCGATTTCTTGTCATTGGCGGCGCCAATATGGACATAACCGGCAGCTGCCAAAACACCTTGTTGGTTGGGGATTCTAACCCTGGCCAGGTTAAAAGCGCAGCAGGTGGCGTTGGTCGTAACATCGCCGAAAACCTAGCGCGGCTAAATAACCCAACCAGCCTGATGACTTTGGTCGGCGATGATGTTGGTCGTTCGGTGATTGAATACAGCTGCGAAAAATCTGGTATCGACCAGTCTAATATACTCGTCAATCGTGACTATTCGACGGGCACTTATCTGGCAATAAACGACAACCACGGCGGTTTGTTTGTGGCGGTTGCTGACATGAGTATTATCGACCAACTCACACCAGCGGTTTTAGAAGCGAATAAACAAGCTTTGTTGGACGCTGACGAAATAGTCATTGAGGCCAACGTGCCAGTTGAAACCATTCAATGGATAGCTGACAACGCCAAAGGCAAACCACTTCATGCTGATGCAGTCTCAGTTGCCAAAGTCAGCCGCTTAAAACCGATATTAAGCCAGCTGAATATTTTAAAGGTCAATCGCCAAGAAGCCCAAAAGCTGCTGGGTATCAAGTCTGACGACATTACATTGGCGCAATCCCTTTACCAACTTGGCGTTCAAAACGTATTGTTGAGCCTTGGCTCGCAAGGCGCTTTGCTCTGTTGCCATGAAAAGGGCAAAGAGAGGCCAATGATTCAACGCGCACTAAAGACCGATATTGTTAGTGCCAATGGCAGTGGCGATGCGTTGTTTTCTGGCATGATCACGGCACAACATCGGTTAAAGTCCAAAGCCCATCAACTCGAATTTGCGGTGGCCTGTGCCACGTTTACCCTACAAAGTGCCGATGCGGTCAATCAAAACCTGTCTGACGCTAAAATCAAACACCAATTTTTAAGCCATTTATCCGAAGGAGCTTGGTATTAATGACGACTTTAAACCGCTATCTAGATATTCACCCAGATGTCCAAGCTGCGCTCGATAACGGCCAACCCATTGTTGCGCTCGAAAGCACCATTATTTCGCACGGTATGCCATGGCCGCAAAACTATGATACTGCTTTGTTAGTTGAACAAACGGTAAAAGACAACGGCGCGGTACCGGCTACCATTGCAGTGATTGACGGACGACTTAAAGCCGGTTTGAGCAATCAACAAATTGAGACACTGGCCAAAGCTGGTCACGACGTACCTAAGTGTTCGCGCCGCGACCTACCGTATGTTTGTGCCAAAAAAATGCACGGCGCTACTACAGTCGCAGCAACTATGATCATCGCCGCACTTGCCGGCATTAAGGTATTTGCTACCGGCGGCATTGGCGGTGTTCACCGCGAAGCCCAGCAAACTTTTGATATCTCAGCTGACTTACAAGAACTAGCCAACACCTCTGTCGCTGTGGTTTGCGCTGGTGTCAAATCGATTTTGGATTTGAAACTAACGCGTGAATATTTAGAAACTTTTGGTGTGCCAGTGATCGGTTACGGCACCGACTCGTTACCTGCTTTTTATACTCGCACCAGCAGCGAAACGGTCGATTACAACCTAGATGAACCTAGCCAAATAGCCGATTTTTTAAATGTAAAGTGGGGGATGGGACTGTCAGGCGGTGTGGTGATAGCCAACCCAATTCCTGAAGAGTTTGCCATGGATGAAGCTAAAGTCACCGGCGCTATCGTTCAAGCCTTGAGCGAGGCCAAAGCAGCGAATGTGACTGGTAAAGAATCGACCCCGTTTTTGCTCGCCAAAGTGGCAAGTTTAACCGGTGGCGACAGCCTGTTCAGTAATATCCAGCTGGTGCTGAACAATGCTCGTTTGGCGGCTGCAATTGCCAAAACGCTCGATGGGAAGCTCTGAGCGATTCCACTTCATCGTTCCATTATTAGTGTGATTTGGCTCACCAGATGTGTTGCACATACTTGCACGAATAAGATTCAGATCGCGGCACCAATGCGGCTAATTCTCAATTTATGAGTTCCTTCCGTGGCCTGTTTAATTTACATTACAGGTCGATTAGCGATTGGTGTCACTCACTTTGAACAACAGTATGAATAACCGAAAAGGAATATTGTTAATGCTCGCCGCGATGGCGGGGTTTACGATAGAAGATGCCTTCATCAAACAGCTTTCTAGCACCATCTCTATCGGTCAAATCCTAATTGTTATTGGATTGTGTAGCACTGTGTTTTTTGCGCTGCTAGCAGTCACAAGAGGACACCGGTTATTGGCATCTAACGCCTGGACGCGAGCAACACTGATTAGGATGTTTGCAGAAGCTGTTGCTGCCATGGCGTTTGTAACGTCTTTATCGCTTGTTCCTATTTCAACAGTCGCCGCTGTGTTTCAGGTAACACCATTAACAATCACGATGGGCGCTGCTCTATTCTTAGGTGAAAGCGTTGGGTGGCGTCGGTGGACAGCAGTTTGCGTGGGCTTCATTGGTGTATTGCTGATAATAAGGCCAGGATTTGGTGGATTCAATCCATCGGTATTGTGGGTGCTGGTGGCCGTTTTGGGTGTGGCTGTTAGAGACTTAGTGACTCGTGTCATTCCCTCTAATGTTGAGTCTTCAATAATCTCTTTTCAAGCGTTTTCGTCTCTCGTTATTGCCGGGGCAATCAGTTTGCTCGTTAGCCCCCAAGACATCGCTCCCATCGCGAACCAAGAATTAGTCTATTTTGGTTGTGCTATCATTTTTAGTATTTCAGGTTATTACGCTATCGTATCTGCGATGCGCGTGGGAAACCCCTCTATAGTCGCGTCTTTTAGGTATTCAAGGCTTCTGTTCTCGTTGTTGGTTGGTGTGTTCATTTTTGACGAAAGCGTGGATATGCTTACTCTCATTGGGTCTGCGATTATTATAGGAACAGGTTTGTATACTTTTTTAAGAGAGCACCGGATTGTTATGGAGAATAGAAAAAGGGGTGAGGTGACATCATGAGTAGCATTATAGGCGCCCATAGAAATATACTGCCATCAAAGCCCCACTTATTAATTTAATGTGACTTTCCTTCACAAAAGGACACTGTGATGCCAAGACTAAGGAAGGCGTTAGTTTCTCTCGATGCCGACCCTTATTTCTATTGCAGCTCTCGTTGGCTATATCTCACTGGCTCCGCCCGTTCATTTGCAGCTGAACCACAAAATTGGCGTAGTTGATTTATTCTGGTTTATAGGTGGCCAATTTTCCTGGTCGTTCATTAATCCCCATATGCAAAACCGCTGCTAACACACCAAAGCCAATCGCCCACCACCACATGGGCGTATAGTCTTGATACAAGTCATATATGCGACCACCTAACCAAGCCCCCATAAAACCACCGATCTGGTGACTCATGAAAACCATGCCCGCCAATGTTGCTAAAAACTTTATGCCTTGAGTCTGGGCGATCAATCCTGTTGTTAACGGTACCGTAGCCAGCCACAGCATCCCCATGACAGCCGAAAATATATAAATCATCATTGGCGATACTGGGACAGAGATAAAGACAAAAATAGCCACCGCTCTTGCTGCGTATATAAACGCCAATGCTTTCTTTTTTGACATGACCTGACCACACCAACCTGCCAGCAAAGAGCCCGCAATATTAAACAGGCCAATCAACCCCAAAGACCAAGCACCGACCTCAGCACTCAGGCCTATGTCAACAATATAGGCCGGTAAGTGAGTACCGATAAATGAGACATGAAAACCACACACGAAAAAACCAAAAAACAATAGCAAGTAGGACCTATCAGAGAAGGCTGTGCGAAGTGCGAATGAAAAATCACTAGAGGCGTGGCTAACCGATCCTTTCGATAAAGGTGCAATCACTAGTAACGCGGGCAGTACCAATAGAAAGCTCACAGCAATCAGTACCATAGACCATTGCCAGCCATAGCTTTGAATCAGCATAAGTGACAGTGGTGCGGCGACAAACATACCCGCCGACGCTGAAGCTGTTCCCAAACCTAATATAAAGCTGCGGCGCTGAGCCTCAACTATTTTACCCATGGCTGCGATAACTAATGAAAACGAACAAGCGCCCGTACCAATCCCAACTAACACCCCTGTGGCAATAAATACCGTTGGATCAACGACTTGACTACGAATAACAAAACCCAAAGCCGCCATGATCGCACCAAAGGCAATGACACGAGTTGCGCCATAACGGTCTGCTAGCATACCTGCAACTGGCTGTGTCACACCCCAGCATACTGTAGCTACTGCCACTGCCAGAGAAAATATTTCTCGACTCCAGCCCAAGATTGAAGTCATTGGTGTCATAAAAACACCGAAAGAGGCGACAAAACCAAAGCTTACAAAAGCAATAAAACAACCCGCTGCAATGGCCATATTGGCTTGAAAATTGTGACCATTATTGATCTTGACACTGTGATCTAATCTTTTACTCATAGGGCGTGCGCTCTACATTAGCAATTCTAAAGCGATGCCTGCCATACAAGCGCGCTCACCAAACATTAAATGATTTTAGCATAGCAAAAACTTGCAATGTGTAAACCCTGCACTCAGTAATCTAACCCAAACCTACGCTACATGAGGCCGATGAAGCAGTTGCAAAAAAGGGCATTTTTAGAGTGGCCTTATAATTAGCGGCATCGGTGACAAATAAAAATCACTAACACAAAACATGGGCCCTTCTAAATCGCATCGATAATGTGCTTCGGATTGCGATGTAAGCAAGGGCGGTAAAAGAGCGGCAGATTTACTTGGGAAGGTATTGGATTTGCATTTATCTGGAGTAGCCAGTGAAATCAAATCTACTGAGGTGTTGATAAATTTTCGCCACTTTTCCTAAAGTGCCAAAGGAAAAATAGAATTGAGACATTACCTTTTTGGGATGCATATTTTTATCAAGAGTAATGCTATTTTGTGACGGTTTAATAAACCAATAGGACTTGGCGTTAAATAATGGTCTTTTTGGGCTCTGTTTTCACTAGTGCCGAAGCTGAAAACTAGTAAATTTCTTTCGCATATAACAATGCGTCTTCTTTACCATTGGTGGTCGGGTAATAGTCCTTTCGACAGCCTATTTCGTTAAATCCAACGGCGTCATAGCAACTGATCGCCTGTGAGTTACTGGGGCGGACCTCGAGCAACATCACCGTGGCGCTTTTACGCCGCACAATATCAATTAAAAAATCGATAAACGCCTTACCGATACCTTTGCTTTGATGCCTTTTTGATACCGATAAGTTCAGTAGATGGCTCTCACCAGCAGCAACACTGACAACGGCATGGGCCACGATGTCGTCGTTTTCAAGTGCCAGCCAACAGTCATAACCCACTCTGATGCAGTCTTGTAAAATGCGTTCAGTCCAAGGGTAAGGATAGACTTCGTTTTCTACCGTGAGTACATAGGCAACATCTTCTTGTGTCATTGGTCGGTAGCTTAAGGTTGGCTTCAAATCGATTTGACTCAAGGGTTTAGCATCCGGTGCAGTGTTTTCATATCTTGCCAAACAACCGCTTTGGTCGCTGGGTTGAGTAGCAAATAGGCGGGGTTATAGATGACCTTAACGGGTATATTTGAATCAACCAGCTGATGGCTTCGTGTAATCAATTGGCCAATAGGTTCGCGGGTGTCGAGCAGGTTATGTGCCGATGCTCTTCCAACCGATAAAATCACTTTGGGTGATACCTGTTTTATCTGAGCACGCAAAAATGCATCGCAAGCTTTGACCTGTTCTTTAAGTGGCTCGCGATTATTGGGCGGGCGGCATTTAACGATATTGGTCATGAATACCTGAGACCGTGCAATGCCAATAGAATGTAAAATTTTGTCGAGCAGTACGCCAGAACGACCGACAAAAGGCTCGCCTTTAATATCTTCGTCTTGGCTTGGACCTTCACCAATAATCATCAAATCTGCTTGCGCGTTACCGACTCCTGGCACTTTTTGGGTGCAGGCACTGGCAAGATTACAGTTTTTACACTGGATAATTGATTGATTGATGTTATCCCAACTATCGAGATTGAACTCTATTTTAGGGATGATTTTAGCAACTGGCACTAGCTCAGGTGTAGATTTGGGTGCTGTGGGTGCTGGCGTTTGTATCGGCACTGGTGCTGATGAAGGTATTGGCGTTTCGGCGGTCTTAACAGCCTCTATTTCGACCGCTGGCACCGGCTGAGGCATAGACGACCGGTCTACCCATTGTCGAATGCCAATGCCTTTCAGACAGTGTTGTTGACGGGCTGTTAACATGGCAAGTTACACTGCCCCCAATTGTGGGTGTGTTTTACCGGTGCGATTGATGACTTTATTAAGTGCATTAATATAAGACTTGGCAGAGGCGATAATAATATCCGTATCAGCCCCTTGACCGTTGACTATATGACCATCTTTTTCGACACGGACTGTCACCTCACCTTGAGAGTCAGTACCCGTGGTGATTGCATTGACAGAATACAGCTGGAGATTGACGCCTGTTTTGGTCAGTTTTTCTATGGCCTTAAAGCTGGCATCGACTGGGCCATCGCCTATTGCCTCCGCCTTTTGCTGCTCACCATTTATGGTTAAGGTGATACTGGCATTGGGAGACCTGTTGCTCTCGCTGCAAACACTTAGATTGATGAGTTTGATGGTTTCAGTTTCGGAGTCGAGTAATGGTTCGCTTACCAGTGACTGTAAATCTTCGTCAAAGATGTCGTGTTTTTTATCCGCTAGTGTTTTGAAACGGGCAAATACTTCGTTTAACTCTTCGTCGGATGCGAATTCGATATTCAATTCAGCCATGCGACTTTTGAAAGCATTTCGTCCAGAATGTTTGCCTAGTACTAGTTTGTTTGTTGTCCAGCCAACATCCTGGGCGCGCATGATTTCGTAGGTTTCGCGTGCCTTTAAAATACCGTCCTGATGAATACCGGATTCGTGCGCAAAGGCATTCGCACCGACGATGGCTTTATTCGGTTGTACGTTGAAACCTGTGATGGCAGATACCAGCTTCGAGCAAGTCATAATCTGAGTAGCGTCTAACGTTGTATCACACGGAAAAACGTCCTGACGAGTCCGAATTGCCATGACGATTTCCTCCAGTGATGCATTGCCTGCGCGTTCACCTAGGCCATTGATGGTGCATTCAACTTGGCGAGCACCATTTAGCACTGCCTCCAATGAATTACTCACAGCAAGCCCTAGATCGTTGTGACAATGAACGGAGAAAACGGCCTTGTCAGAATTAGGTATTCTCTCGATTAAGTCCTTTACCAGCGCTCCAAACTGAAACGGTATGTTGTAACCAACGGTATCGGGAATGTTGATGGTGGTAGCACCTGCCGCAATGACGGCTTCTATCACACGACATAAAAAATCGGGATCGGATCGTCCAGCATCCTCTGGTGAAAACTCGATATTATCGGTATAGCGACGAGCGATTTTGATCGCTTTGACTGCTGCTTCGACCACCTGATCGGGTGACATACGAAGCTTGTGTTCCATATGAATTGGCGATGTCGCCAGAAAAGTATGAATGCGCCCAGAGTTAGCCGGTTTGATGGCATCACCAGCGCGTGCGATATCGATTTCCTTGGCTCGTGCTAGCGCGCAGACTGTGCTGTCTTTGATGATGCCTGATATGGCATGAACCGATTCAAAGTCACCATTACTCGCAATTGGAAACCCGGCTTCTATGATATCCACCTTCATTATTTCCAGTGCTTTCGCAATGCGGATTTTTTCATCTTTGGTCATCGATGCGCCCGGGCTTTGTTCTCCATCGCGCAGTGTAGTGTCAAATATAATTAGTTTATCTTTGCTCATTATGGTCTCGTTTTGGTGTTACCCGTTTGCTCCTGGCATCATTCGAAGGTGTCATTCGTAGATGATTCCAGTGAAATCGCGACATTATCGGTTCAAAAACCAAGTGTTGGAATTAGGTGAAAATATTACGGTCGCTTGGTCTATCGATAAAAATACTAATATTAGCATGAGTCACTAGTACGACAAAAAAGGGGAGCTTTTGTGATTTCTGTCATCCGTAAGTAAAGTTCTATTTAAGAAGCCGGCAAGTCAAGATTAGCTGTCGCTTTAGGGTTGATTTTTAGACTGGCCCACTATGTTCTTAACTATCAGCTCAACTCTTTAAGACTAGCTCGGCAAGCGCAACTGAGTATCTGTTTGCTTGCTTCATTCTTGAAAACAGAAATAGATATTTTCAGAACCAGATAGTATCACTTTTTACCTTGAATGTTGTTTTTACAAGCGTTGATACTGGGCCAGAATCTTATTATGGATATGCCGTAAATGAACTAATTATCGTGCTCTTTAGGGTTTATTTATAAGGTGTGGAAATGGTTCAGCGCCGCCTTTTAGAGCTGGCCTCTAGAGAACCAATGAAATATGAGACTTACCTGCAAACTCTAGATAGGTTGCAATCCCACCCATTGTGACTTCATCGAGTAAGTCAGATCGGTCGATATCGAACAGCTCCAATGTCATTTCACAGGCAATCATTTTAACGCCGGACTCGAGGCAGGTGTTTCTCAATTGCTCGATGCTCATGATGCCTTTTGATTTCAATTTTTGTTGCATCAACATTGTCATTACACTTTGCATGCCGGGTATCGCTTGCAGCAACACTGGCAAACGGATAGGCATCGGCATCCCAGGGTTACCAATAGCCGTGGCCTGAAGGTGAGGTGATTGCTTGACTAGCTCGATACCATAAGAGGTAAAGAATATTTCGGTTTCATAACCTAACGCAGCGGCGGTTGAGGCAAGAATTAAAGGCGGATAAGCCAAGTCGAGCGTGCCCCGAGAGGCAATGATGGAGAGTTTCTTTTTACGTGCAGCCATTGTTATTTCCAGATTATATGTGTCGTAATTTTAATCGGTGACGTAATAATATGAGTAACCCGAATGTCATATACCAGACATTTGGATGCTGAAACTTAAACCTAAGTCTTTTTCATGACGAACTTGAAGATGCCATCACTTTCAGTTGATGACAGAAGTTGGTTATTGGTTTGCTTAGCGAAAGCTGCAAAATCTTTCACGGAACCCGGATCTGTCCCAATGATTAGCAAAGTTTCGCCGTGTTTCATTTCGCCGAGTGATTTTCGTGCGCGAAGTATAGGCAAAGGGCAGTTGAGACCAGTGGCGTCTAGTTCGTGATCGTATTCAGCCATAATTTATTCCTCATCTTTGAATCTAGGCGACCAGCTGAGATAATAGCTGGCAAGGTAGTCTTTATAAAGTACCGCTTTTGAAAACGCAAGTGTGTCCTATACAAAGGCTTCAGATGTTCCAGAGGCCATCTGAAGCTCGTGCGATACCATTTACCGACACTCTTGAGTCAATCGACTTGTGGAATAGCACAATCACGATTTGTTCTCCGGTGGTGGATCAATAGTTTAGATTGTTGAATACTAAGTGCATGGCTAGTGTCCTGGTGTCGGGAAGAGGGCGTTTAATTTCATCGGCCGTTTTGATGCCGATCGATTTGAGATGATTGGTGCTTTCAATCAGCTGTAATAATTCAGATGCATTTATTTTATTTACTTGTGACATTAATGGAAACTCAGTGTCGTTAGTTAGGGTCAATAGGGTGTGAAAAATACACTCTCATCACGGCGTCGGTATGAGTTAGTGTTCTGACCGCTAGGCGCCGTAACCATTGGCGCATTTCTCTTGTAGGTATTTTTGGTAGACTATCG
>JBLHID010000058.1:0-15598 GCA_047615545.1 Polaribacter sp. | reverse complement strand
AATTAGTTTATATATACAGGACTGGTGCTTCTATATTTTGATCTTCTCCATCTTTGGGTCGTAAAGCGCAGAAAAGTGTATGTCACAAGCGATATGGTCACAAGCTACTTCCAGTTCGTAAGATCCTGTTTCGAGATACTCACGATCAACGCCTTGGGCATTTCGCACATAGCCGTAGCCAATATTTTTTCCAACGGTGTAACCCCATCCTGCTGACGACAGATAACCAACAGTTTCACCGTTGCGTATAATGGTTTCTCGACCACTCAAAACTACTTCTGGATCATCCAGAATAAAGCAGCAGAGAATTTTCTTTTTGAGAGAATTAGCGATTTTTCCAGCAGCATCCCGGCCTATAAATGGAACATTCGACTTCAACTTAACAGCCCAACCCAGGCCAGCCTCCGAGGGTGAGTCCGATGGTGTTATATCAGCACCCCAAGCTCGATAGCCTTTTTCTAGTCTTAGGCTTTCAATTGCCCTATAGCCGGCGTTAGCAATTCCAAATGCCTGTCCTGTAGAATAAAGACAGTCATACACTTCGCCCGATGCTTTAATCGGCATGTGAAGCTCCCAGCCCAGCTCGCCCATGTAGGTTACTCTGAGAGCACGCACTGGGTGTCCGGCAATTAAAATGTCTTGATAGGTACCAAAGGGGAAAGCCTTATTTGAGACATCCGATGAGACCACTTTCTCAAGCACATCCCGAGCGTGGGGCCCCATCAACGAGAGTGTTGCCCAATCCTCAGTAATATCTTTCAGTTCGGCTACACAACCAGCAGGAATATTCTGCCGAATCCACGCTGCGTCATGAGTACGAAAGCCAGTTCCAGTTACAATGTAGTAGGCATCCTCAGCAATCCGGATAACAGTCAGGTCACACTCGATACCACCACGTGAATTAAGCATTTGGGTGTAAATAAGACTGCCAACTGATTTGGCTACATCGTTAGCACAAATCCAGCTGAGCGCCGATTCAGCGCCCTCACCCCGCAACTCAAACTTAGCAAAAGAGCTTTGATCAAAAAGTGCTACTCTTTCACGACATGCTCGATGTTCTTCCCCAACCTGAGAGAACCAGTTTTGTCGACTGAAAGAATACTGATCTGTCGGTTCTATACCTGCGGGTGCAAACCAATTAGGGCGCTCCCAACCAAGTTTCGAACCGAAGCAGGCGTTATGTTTTTGCATTCGCTCATAGAGTGGTGACGTTAAACGTGGGCGACCAGATTTGTACTCTTCAAAGGGCCAGGCCATATCATAATGTTTAGCGCATGCCTCGATTGTTCGTTCACGTACCCAGGACTTGTCGTGGTGCAGCGACGAAAAGCGTCGAATATCCACAGACCATAGATCCATAGGTTGTTCACCATTGACCACCCAGTCCGCCAGAGCTTTGCCAGCTCCTCCACCAGATGCGATGCCATAAGCATTGAAACCAGCGCCAACGAAAAAATTATGCACTTCAGGCGCTTCGCCCAAAATAAAATTGCCATCGGGCGTGAAGGATTCGGGGCCGTTGGTTAGTGTCCTGATCCCCGCGTTCGCCAAAGCAGGAACACGCACAATTGCATGCTCCATTAATTGCTCAAATTGGTCCCAGTTTTCATCAAGTAAAGAAAATATGAACCCGTCAGGAATTTGGTTCACATCCCATGGCATTGGGTTTGGCTCATAGCCTCCCATCACCAAACCACCTACCTCTTCTTTGAAGTATATCAGGCGGTCAGGATCACGCAGTGTCGGAAGACCAGGCTCAATTCCCTCGATTGGCTTCGTCACCATGTATTGATGCTGCATTGATTTTAAAGGGACAGATACGCCACATAGGCTTCCTATTTCTGGCGCCCATTGCCCACCACAATTTACGATTTTTTCACAGGTCACCAAGCCGCTTGTGGTGCGTACACCGGAAACACGTCCGTCTTTTACGTCAATTCCTGTTACTGTGACTTTTTCGCAGATTTGCGCACCGTGCATACGGGCACCTTTTGCGAGAGACTGGGTAATGTCTGAGGGATTGGCCTGGCCATCAGTTGGCAACATTGCCGCGCCGACCAGATCAGCGGTATCCATGAGAGGCCAGATGTTCTTCGCCTCCTGTGGTGTCAATAGATCCATCTCAAGTCCAAACGAATGTGCTGTTGTTGCCTGACGCTTGATTTCAGTCCACCGTTCCTTGTTATTAGCCAACCGCAGGCCACCGTTCTGTTTCCACCCTGTCGCAAGGCCAGTTTCTTGTTCCAGAGTGTTATATAAGTCGACGCTGTATTTCAGGAGTTGGGTAATTGATGCGCTGGATCGCAACTGACCGACCAGCCCTGCAGCGTGAAAAGTCGTACCGCAGGTTAAACTCCCACGTTCAAGCAGTAAAACGTCGACATTGTGTTCCTTGGCGAGATGATATGCCGTTGAACACCCGATGATGCCGCCACCAATGACGATGATCTCGGCGTGAGATGGGATCTCTTGGGTCATGATAGATTAAACTCCGTACATAAGTTTTTAAATGTTTGCTCAAAGCGATCTAGATTCTCTGCGGTATACAAGCCGTAATCGAAGTCAATCACCGAATGAAGCTCAGAGACCATTGACCATAAGGTTTCGCGGAGCAGGGAAGCGCACTTCATAGCGTTGTATGCCCGCCAAATATTGTCAGTGGGAGGGCGCTTGTAATAAGACTCAAGGAGCCAGCGTTCCTGACTTTGATTAAGTTGGTTGTTAGAAGCCAAGTTGGCAAGATCGAACAGCGGGCTGTTGAAACCGGCGTAGTCAAAATCGATAAGCCAAAGTTTGTTTCCGTCATCTATGAAATTCGCTGCCAAAAGATCATTGTGTCCGAAGACAAGTTCTATAGGCCCCACAATCCTTTCAAGCATGGCTCCTATTTCCATCAGTCGAGGCAGCTTATCAAGATGACTACTTCGACCTTCTCTCAGCGTATGTGCGTAGTCGCGAAGGATTTGAAATACCCAAAAAATGAGCGTGGCGCCTCTCAGATGCCTGGGCATTTCTTTATGAAAATGGCCTAAAAGTGTTACGATTTTCTGAAGGTTTTCTTGTTTTTGGATGTCAGCTTCAACGAAAGTATTGCCATCGATAAACTGGATGACCATCACACCAGGCTCGGTATATATGACCTTAGGGGACACACCAATATCATGTGCCGCCCGACTTGCCGATTGAACATTAAATTGCATCACATGATGAACAGGAATGTTTTCACACAACCGAGCAACAAATTTACATCCAGCGTCTTCAACAGTGAAGTTTACATTCGTGATTCCGCCGCCGAGCGGGTGAGCCTCAACTGCACCTTGCCAACAAGGCAGGCTTTCAACTCGTTTTTTCAGGTCTATGTATTTTTTACTCATTATTATTTCAATACCGTGCACATAAAAGTATCAACTATAATTTCCATTGCCCTGGTCTTTGGTTGGATCAAAATGTGGGTAAGCTACAACTTGAACTCGCAATCGTTTCTGATAGCCGTCAAGTTTCCCTATCTCAATTTTGTCCACAATTCGGAATAGGCGACATCGACCTGACAAGTGCAATCACTTGGGCAAGGCACAACGCTACCTTCCACGTCTAAACCAACTAATTTACGTGAAGGGTTGGATTTACCTCGCTCCAATGCATCACGACCGATAAAATTATCCTTGTTCAGTACTCACTATCGTTTTGGTACTCCACATCTCACTTAAATAGATATTAATGCATATTTTCCACACTTTGCCATTTATAACAATAATTTTTTTGGGTTTATGAGGGAAATAGTTGATATCCGTTGATTTTTCACTATCAAAACATAAGTTGTGTGGTGATTTTTAGAGGGCTAGGTACTATATGCGGGACAGTTAATAGGATTCGTATTTAATGATTTTACAAAGTGAGATCTTAAGCCTTTTGAGACAACGCGGCTCATGCACGATCAATGAATTAGCTGAGTTATTCAATGTCTCGGGTGAGACGATTAGACGAAATGTGAAACCTCTGGTTGCGGACGGTATGGCTCTTAAGGTTCATGGAGGGATTGTACTTCCAGAGCATTTCCAGGAACCACCCATTCAGAAACGCATGCATCAGCAAAAAGAAGCGAAGAAGCGGATCGCTGTCGCTGTGGCTCAGCACTTGAAACATGGTGATTCGCTTATAGTAGATACAGGATCCACTACCGAGTATGTGGCGCAAGCCTTGTATCAACATAAGGATCTGACGGTCGTAACCAATTCCTCATATATAGCCAATCTTCTCGCGTCCAGAAACAAAAACCGTGTATTTATGGCCGGTGGGGAACTGCGTGCCCATGATGCCGCTGCCTTCGGCGCTGCGGCCATAGAATTCATTCAGCAGTTTGAAGTAAGCTATGCCATTTTATCAATAGGGGCGATACACCAGACAAAGGGCTGTATGGATTACCATCTCTGTGAGGCAGAATTCTCCAGAGCAATGATAGAGCAGGTAGAGACCGTTATCGTTGTTGCTGACTCTACCAAGTTTGGTCTTACTCGTTCCGTTAAGGTCTGCGAGTTGGAAAAAATAGACATTCTAGTAACAGACGAACCACCGCCACTGGAGTTCGAGCGTAGCCTCAGGGATGCAGAAGTACGAGTCATTATTGCTCAGTCGAAGACCTCTAGTGATACTGTGGTAACTAGTTAAGGGTTTGATGCTGAAAGTTAGTCTTCATAGCCGTTAAAATCTAATGTCATTGGGGCATGACAACAAAAAACATGTATTAGGTGCCGCAGGCAAGCATCTAGTGCTAGGGACCCACCTTATGCAAATGACACATCTGCCTGAGAGTCGGCACCACTCTATTGAAGCGGCGAGCATTATCCGCAAGGCAAATGAAAGTAGCTCAAGCGACATTAACCTTAACGTATGTAGCAATGAGTGGTCTTGTAGGAGAAGTTTGCGTCGCAGATTGAAATGGGCCTAATTAGACCCGTACCGACAATGCGCACTAGTAATAACTTCAGATAATGTATTCATCAATAAGGCAGCCTAGACCACGTCTTTTTTATACTATTCAATGCTATCAATTATCAATGGGCACTCGGTCATGTTATCGAGTGCCCGTATAGCCGTTATTCTAGCCCCAGTGTTTTTTTCCTGTTATTCGCCCAAGTGCGAAGTATCTGATCCGCCGCCAATCCAATGAAAGCAACGCAGAGTCCCAGAGTTAAGCCGATACCGGTGCCCCGTGGATCCGATATTGCCTTAAGTATGAGCTGACCTAAGTCGGTGGTACCAATGAATGCGCCAATGATCACCATGAACAACGAAAATACTACGGTTTGATTAACCCCCAGCATGATGTGTGGGAAAGCGAGTGGTAAGTCAATGGAAAGCCATCGCTGGATTTTGGAGACACCCATCATCGAACCAGCGTCATGCAATACTTCGGGCACATTGCGAAGCCCTTCTACGGTATATCGGGTAGCGGGTACAAGTGCATAAACAATGGCCGCAATAATGACCGATGTATCTGTAATACCAAATAACATGATAACTGGTATCAGATAGATAAATGATGGAAATGTCTGGAAGAAATCACAGATAAACAGGATTATTTTCGTTGCACGGCTATTTTGAGCACATAACGAACCAACAGTAATGCCCACAACGGATGCGACCACAACGGCAAAAGAAGTCATGTAGGCGGTGATCAGAGCTCTATCCCAGTATTCTGAAAATGCAATAAATAATAGAAAGCCTGCAACGATAAAGGCTGATCGAATGCCTGCGAGGATATAGGCAGTACCCATTACCAGCAAAAATGTTGCGACAACTGGCATGCCTAGATAAGCCTCTTTCATAGGAACTAGGATGTTCACAATCAGAAATTCGTTAAAACTTTTGAGTGAGAAAAAGAAAGTATCCCAAATCCAATCTACGGCGGATTGCCAGAAGGGCGCAGTAGTAATGCCTTTGTTGTGTGGGATGATGTATAGATAATTAAAATCTTCTTTGAAAAAGGATTTTCCGAGGTAGGCAAAAAACATACCAGCCAGAAGTATCGCAGCACAAATGATTGAATATTTGTGACGCTCCCAAAAGTTTTTGTCAGAAAAGTAATCGACTTGCTTGTTAGCCCAGGCCAACGACATTTTGTCTAGCAGTACCGCGATTAAAACGATACAGAGACCGATTTCAAGGCCAGAACCGATTTTGAGTGAATTTAGCGCAATCATCAGGTTGGAGCCGAGCCCCTGTGCGCCGATGAATGACGCGATAACAGTCATCGCGAGACATTGCATGACCACTTGGTTAACGCCAATTAAAATATCACGTCTTGCTGTTGGAATTTGTACTTTGCGTAACAGTTGGTACTGGGTACAGCCGTTCATCATTCCCGCGTCGACAATTTCAGGGGGAATATTCTTTAGGCCCAACAGGGTAAGGCGTACCATCGGTGGGGTGGCAAAAAAAATGGTTGCAATCGCGGCAGCCTGATCACCAACACCGAATAATACAATGACTGGTACCAAGTAGGAGTAGTGCGGCATTGTTTGAGCAACATTGAGCAATGGGTTGAGTGAGGTTTCGACCAGCTTGCTTTTGTAACCCCAAATACCCAGTGCTAAACCTAGCAATACAGACACAGGCGCGGCAATCAAAACAAACGATAGAGTCTGCATCGAGGGTTCCCATTGACCAAAAATGCCAATGTATGTCGTAGATAGTGCAGCTAGCAATGCGAGTCTTATACCTTGTAGTTTAAAGCCCAAAACAATTGCCCAGCCAGAAACAACTGTCCACGGCAGAGCTGGCCACGTGGCCCATGAGTTTTCGCTGACAAAATCCCAGCTTGTGAAAGCGACGATTGTTTTCGGTCCACCAAGGAAGATCTCTCTGACAAATGTGATGACAAAAAGAAAGGCATTTGATATTGATCGGGTGATTTCCCGGAACAACGCTTTTTCTTCAAATTCTTCAATAGAGGGATCATAGACTTGGATTGGCATCCAGTCGAACATGACGAATTGGACAGCGTCGTTAATGAGTGTTGGTAGCTTGCTCAGTAGTGGTGGTAAACGCCATAAATAATTTGACTCTGACGGGTTGACGAGCGCACTCAAGATAAAAAAGGCAACTAGCAGTATCGCGAATTGTAATACCTTTGAGTTCTTTATGAGAATATTCATGTTGATCAATCCTGCGCTAATTCTTCGGATCTGCCGCCAAATAACATATTGATGACATGAGAGGCATGTAGCGAGCCAACGATGTCATTATTTTCATCGACAACAGCAACCGGTTTATCTTGTGATAGAATCGCTTCAGCAACGGTCTCAACAATCGCATCTCTGGAAACTTTAAGATCACCAAATTTTTCAGAATGGTTAACTGGTTCCATGATCGATTCAATTTTAAGTACCTTTTCCCTCGGAACTTCTTTAGTAAATTTACGCACATATTCTGTAGCTGGATTAAGCACAATATTAGCAGGGGTATCGAGCTGTTCTATTACGCCGTCTTTCATAATTGCAATACGGTCTGCGAGACGCAGTGCTTCGTCGAAATCGTGCGTAACGAAAAGGATAGTTTTATTCAAAACCTTTCGCAGACGGATGAACTCATCCTGCATTTCTTTTCGGATTAATGGATCCAGTGCTGAAAATGGCTCGTCAAGGAACCAGATGTCTGGTTCAACAGCAAGCGAACGCGCAATGCCGACTCGTTGTTGTTGCCCGCCAGATAGTTGCCGGGGGAAATAATTTTCACGACCACCAAGACTCACTAACTCAGCCATTTCTTTGGCTCGTTTCATACTTTCCTGAGTGCTGTGTCCCTTCACCTGTAACGGGAAGGCGATATTTTCTAATACAGTTTTGTGTGGCAATAAACCGAAACTCTGGAATACCATGCCCATTTTATTGCGACGGAGTTCGATAAGTTCTTTACTGTTCATTGATAGTACGTCTTCACCTTCAATGAAAATCTTACCGGCGGTGGGTTCTGTTAATCTGGATATACAGCGAAGTAATGTCGACTTACCGGAGCCGGATAGTCCCATCAATATTAGTAGTTCACCCTTGTGTACCTCAAAAGATGCATCGTTAACACCAACAACACAGCCTGCTTCGAGAAAGTCTCCAGCATTCACCTTGCCGTTAGAGGATTCAAGTACCTTAGATGCATTATCACCAAAAATTTTGTACACCGAGTCACACTTGATAATTATTTCTTCGTTGTTTTGAGGATTACTTTGGGAGGACATAATGTGTTTCTCGATTAACTAAAAAATTATGGGCTGAAATGATTCACTTATTCATAAGACATATAGCCGAGAGCGATGCGTTATTTATCAGTCTTTTAATATATCACTTTGTAGGTATAGGCGCGAGCCTGGTAGTCGGGACAAAATCGGGCGTTTAATGTTATTAGAATTGCCAAAATGATGTGCCAGGTGCTCAACGATTGCACCTAGTAAACTAAATTTAAAAAACAAGGTTCCCTCCAACCAAATGAAGGGAACCAGGATTGACAGACCTTCTGTCAATAAAACTTAACTTCGACTGACCGATCTAGTTACCAGCACCAAGCGTAGATACAGTCCATGGCGTCCAGACGCCTTCATTGTCTGCTAACCATTTCTTAGCAGCATCAGCATGCGTCATGCCATCAACGTCAACCAAAGCGGCCATTTGACCAATGTTTGTCTTGTTGAAGGTTAGCTTTGAAAAAGCAGCGTAAGCTTGTGGGTGGGTTTTTGGGAACTTGTAGTTAGCGCCTTTCTTCAACCAGCCTGTTGGTGAGCCACAACCAGTTGTTGCTACTGTGCCACCGTCAGCCAATCTACAGCCATCGGAGTACTCAGGAAACTCGATAAAGGTGAAACCAGTGGCATCAGTAAAGTTCGGAGACCAGTTGAATATCACGGTACCACGACCTTCTTTTTCGGCAGCTTTTAGCTCTGTCCATAGTGCATCAGCGGCACCAGCGAATTTAACTGTCCATGTATCATCCAGTCCCAGGCCTTTAAGGCGGTTTGGCATTACATCGCCGTGCCAGCTTTGTGGGCCTTCTAACCAACGACCTTTACCACCAGAATCTGGTGTTGCAAAAGCTGCGTGACAATCTTTCAATGCTTCCCACTTAGGAAGACCTGGGCATAGACCTTTTTCGATAACCCAGTCTGGAACACCCATTTCTTCTTTAGTTACTACGTTATGAGTACCGGCATCAATCAAGCCACCTTTTTCCATCGCATTGTAGTAACCATTTTGCATGGTTGACTGCCAGACTTCGTGAACTAAAGTGAGGTCTCCTGCACGGACAGCTTCAAAGCTAGCCTGGTTATCAACAGGAACATATTCAACTCTGTTGCCCATGCTTTCAAACATACCACCAATAACGTGCGCCATCACGATCTGGCTAGACCAGTTTTTGATAGGGATTCTGATAGGTTCGTTACTATCGGCATAAGTTGCGCAAGACACCGCAGCCATAGTGGCAGCAAGTACTGGCGGCAGGACCTTTAATTTAAGGTTATTTAAAATCATACTATCCTCCTCGGATTCTTAGATTAATTATCAATTAAGGGATCACATTAACTTTGTGAACGACATTTAATTGTTTTACTTTAGTCGCTATTACCGACCAACAATTTTTAAAACTGTCGTTAGCAACTTTTAAAATTATACATAGTGATTAAAAACCATGCGTGTCTAATTGTTAATGGTTTTTTTATGCTGTTCATATCTGTTAATTTCTCATACACAACCACTTGATTTCACTAGTGCAGTGCGGTGAATTGATAAGTGAAGGATAAATTCAGCTTAAGATCACTGCTGGTTTAGGTATTTAAGATAGTCGATAGGACTACTATCTGATAAAATTATTGGATCCGCGTAGGCAGTCATAACTAAAAAAGCGACGCACTGTGAACGATACCAATAACACACACCACATACTGATTGTTGAAGACGACGCTGTTACACGTGCGCGTATTGCAGCCTATTTCGAAACTGAAAATTACCGTGTTAGCCAGTCAGAAGATGGCGAAGGTATACATCGCATGATTGCGGAATCAACTATCGACGTAGTACTCATGGATATTAACCTGCCAGGTAATGATGGATTACAGTTAGCCAGAGAGTTAAGCGAAAAAACAGATGTAGGCATTATTTTAGTTACAGCCCGTGACGATGAGATTGACCGGATCGTGGGGCTCGAAATTGGGGCGGACGATTATGTTACAAAACCATTTAATCCCCGTGAGCTGTTAGCCAGAGTAAAAAATCTGATTCGGCGTAAGCATTCTGATCAGAAAAGACACCACAAACAACGGACTAAATCCTTTTCGGGGTGGACGCTAGATTTATCTCGGCGTTGTTTGTCCTCAAACACACAAGAAAACCTAGCGTTGACGCGGGGAGAATTTGAATTGCTGGTTACTTTTCTCGAGCATCCAGGCAAAACATTACATCGTGAATGGCTTATGGAAAAAGTAACTCACCGAGTTTGGGCACCAAACGAGAGGACAATCGATGTGCTAGTACTGCGGTTGCGAAACAAAATAGAACGAGATAGCCATACCCCACAAACAATATTGACTGTGCATGGTGAGGGTTATTTATTTGCCAGTGAAGTATTTTAGTTACGAATGATTTTGAGACGGAACTTGTCCAGCCATATATAGATTAAGTGCTTCAGTCGCCTCACCAAATGCTTTTTCAAATTGATTTGCGAGCGTTGATGAAATTTCTTTACCATCCGTTGCCAAAACTTCTAGCTCGCTAAGAATCGCGCATAAATGTTCGAATCCAAAATTACCCGCCGCACCATTTAGTTTATGCGCCCTCGCTTTGATCAGTTTTAAATCACCCCGCGCCATTGACTCTACCAGTTCGTCCTTTAGTTGACGGCTGGTTTTAAAGTATATAGCGACTATTTTTTCAACCGGATCAAATCCGAGACGGCCGATATCATCATCGACTATGGACATATCAAATGTTCGGGTATTTAGCAGGGGTGTAGATTTTGAATCGCTGACATTGGTAATAATAAAGTCACTACCACTGGCAACCATGGCAATGGTCTGTTCGAGGTTTTCTATTGTAAATGGTTTTCCGAGAAAACCATTCATCCCAGCCCTTAGGTAGCGATCAACCTCTTCTGTAAATACATGGGCCGACATGGCAATAACTGGCATATCAGATATTGAATTATCAGCGTGGGCGCGTATATGTTTCAAGATGGTTAGGCCATCTATACCGGGTAGGCTAATATCAAGCAATACCAGTGATGGCTTGACGACCTCTAGAAATTTTAGTGCCTCTTCACCGGTTTGTGCGGCTGTGACTCTATAGCCTAAATGTTCCAGATAATTGCTGGTTACCATGCTATTTGTTGCGTCATCTTCTACCATTAATACATCAATGCCATTGACAATGGTGAGAGGAAAAGTCGCCGGTTGCTGCGTGACTGGTACTGAGTCACATAGGTCAATTTCAAGATTAAACCCTATTGTAGTGCCTGCACCAAGCTCGCTGTCGAGTGAGATTTTACCGCCCATTGCATCGACTAGACGATCACATATAGCCAGTCCAAGGCCAATGCCCGCATATCGCCTTGCACTACTGGTATCGACCTGAGTGAAGGCGTGAAAAATTTCGGCCTGCCTATTTTTAGCGATACCAATGCCGCTATCTTCAACCGAAAAGTGAAGGGATACGCTATTTTGAGATTCGTTTAGATGGCTGCTAATCTGTAACGTGATTGATCCGTTATCGGTGAATTTGTTGGCATTGCCAATGAGGTTAATTAAAATTTGGTGCAACTTGCCAGAGTCTCCCATTAGCCAGTGCGACAAGGCGTCGTCCATGACGACGTTCAGGCTATTACGCTTCTCCCCCACAGATACCTTCATTAAACCAGCGACATTGTCGAGCAACTCGGAAAGGTCAAAAGGGCGGTTTACAATTTTGAGTTTACCGGCTTCGAGTTGTGAATAACCTAGGATATCATTCACGATATCGAGCAATATAGTATTTGCGGCGTTAATAATATGTACATAGTCCGACTGATGCGTTTGCAATTGCGTATCAGCCAGTAACCTTAATGTACCAAGCGCACCGCTTAATGGCGTGCGTAGTTCGTGACTCATGGTAGCAAGGAACGCGGTTTTTGCCTGACTAGCTTGTTCAGCTTTTTCGCGAGCCAATGCATGGTTTTGTGCTTCTTCAAAGAGCATTTCGTTGGTTTCACGAAGTTGCTCTGAGCGCTCTTCAACGAGTTCTTCAAGGTGCGCCTTGTGTTCGCGCAGTTCCTGGTCAAGCTTGTGGTTTTCGATGGCATTATTACGAAAGCCTCGTAACGCTTTGCCCATGTCGGTGAGCTCATCGTGCCCCTCGACGATAATGTGCACGTTGTAGTTGCCGTCAGTGATCGACCGAGTGGCTGATTCGAGCGATAGCAGTCGTCGAATGACGTTGCGCTTTATAAACCACCACAAAATAGCGGCGGCTACTAGTAATAGTATGACTGAGATAAACCCAAACCAGTTCCGGCTAGTATCAAGAGACTCTTTTGCGGTGGTTGAAACCTGATTGATTAATGCGCCACCACTCGCGTTCAGTTCATTCACGATACCATTCAATGCTTGAGAGGCCTCGTCCGCCTCTATCGAAACCTGCGCTAGCGCAACCTGGATCTCCATTAGCGAAATTCGAGTCTCGAATATCCCATTAGCACGGGCAGGGCCACTACCAAAAACCATTGAACTCAACAGTTCTCTCGCTTTTTGACGTCGTTTTGGATCGTTAATTTCGTTAACACGACGTTTCAAAATATGGAGTGTTTCTGTTGTTCGTTGACGTAAAATGTTGAGCTCTGATACATCAGACTCTTTGGCGACTCGGTTAAATAGGGCATTCAAGTTGGCGCTACGCAAACGAAGTTCATACATTCGCTCCATTGCGTCGAGATCAACTTCTACTAGACGGTCAAAAACACGATAAAGCTGTTGTTTGCTGGCATCATTCTGAACCAGATCGTAAAGGTTCGACGTGATGGCCGTACTGGTAGCCGCTGCATTTGCAACAAGTGAATCGGCGAGTTCATTTAATTCCTCAGTGGATGCAATTAACCTGCTGGCTAATAGATTAAAGCGGGCCTCCTGCTCAATTCTTTGGCGCACCAGTTCGTCTTGCTGATGCAACTTAGTTTCGATATCCCTGACAGTTAATCGGAGTGCTTGCAATGATTCAACCGCAAACGCTTTTTGCTGAAAATCATCGAGTAACGACTTAACGAGAACAACCTGAAAGAATAGGTCTGAACTGATTCTCTCACGCTCGGGATCACTGCTGGCCTTTATCAGTTGACTAGCGGCTGAACTGATAGAGGCGTTTATGGCTGAAAGATTATGGGCCTTACGTAACCCTGGGATTGCTTGATCAATGACTGAATTTTGTGACTCGGAGATACGCAGAAATCCATTCCAACCCACCGAGGATGCGACAACCGCCAGCAAAAATATGCTGCCGAAAGCTAGATACAATTTTGCTGCAATTCCAAGTTTACGCATGACAAAATGCTGCGCCTTGCAGTTGGAAAATGCAAGCGTACAATAATAAATAACTATTGTATTTGTTGGGCCATCCTCAATTGTATAGATCGTTATTATATAGACACTCTTATTGTCAGCTTTTCATTGTCCCCGTGCTACTCATGTTTTTAATGGGCAGTTCGGCTCGAGCCGAAACTTGGCGGCTCGAAACCTGGGCAGTGCCGTTTGACTATACGAGTGAAAGTCATTTTATCGATTATGAGCTGACAAAAGCGGCCAGTCGACAGTGGCATTTGTGTATTGCTTATCCACATTTGAAGGATGCCTATTGGCTAAACGTCAATTACGGCATGGTTCAAGTGGCCAGCCGACTCGGTGTTTCATTTACGCTGGTCGAAGCTGGTGGGTATCCCAATCTGGAGAGGCAGCGCCAACAAATAGAACAATGTACTGCCGATGGAGCCGACGCGCTGATTGTAGGGCCTGTTTCTTTTCGTGGTCTCAACGAGACGATCGCTGCAATTGCTAAAAAGATGCCTGTTTTAGCGACCGTGAATGATATTGACAACATGGGTATTACGGCTAAGTCGGGCGTGTCGTGGGTGACTATGGGGCATTCCGCTGGTGAGTTTCTCGCTAAGCGACATCCACCGGGGTCAAAGCCGGTCACAGTAGCTTGGTTTCCAGGGCCTAAGGGCGCTGGTTGGGTCGGCTTTATTGAGTCGGGTTTTAAGAGCGGGCTGGCTGATAGTGCGGTGAAAATTGTGTTGACCAAGTGGGGTGACACGGGAAAGGAAATTCAACGAACACTAGTACAGGAAGTGCTCGAGTCTCATCCTGATGTCGACTACATCGTTGGAAACGCATTAATGGCGGAAGCTGCGATTAGTACTTTGCGCAACCGTAAGCTCGAAAACGACATTAAGATAATTTCCACCTATTTCACGCCAGCGGTTTATCGTGGTATTCGTCGAGGACGTATTTTGGCAGCACCGACCGATGCGCCAGTTATGCAAGGGCGAATTTCAATCGACCAGACTGTTCGGATTTTAGAAGGGCGTGATTATGTGAAGCATGCAGGTCCCAAAATCCAGATGATTGATGAAAATAACTGGCGACAAATAAATATATCCGACTCATTGGCACCACCCTCGTTTCTACCTGCATTTGTGTGGCCATAAAACGTTGTTTTATTGACTCTAATAACCCGCATTTAATAACATAGATATTTTATCGAAATGCCAATATAATCGCGCGAGAATTGCGGACGTACAAAGTATGCTTTTCCAAGCTTACTCGGTTCGTAGCGGATTTTCTTTTTAGAGATGCTCTTTAGAGAAATGTCCTGTCAGTGACTAAACATCATGATTACACGTAAAGCCCCAACATAATGAAGACACATAATGATTAATAAAATTCTAGTAGCGGCTGATGCCTCGGGCTCGGCTAATCGGGCTGTGGTGATGGCTGCTTATCTGGCTTCAAAGCATGAAGCCGAATTACTAATTCTACATGTTATTAGAGATATGCAGCTGCCAGCGGTTTTAAAGGAAGCGCCAGAGCTGGAAGAGTTTAATCACACGCGAGAGGATATTTTGCGTCAGGTTGCGAATACGATATTAAGTGATGCATCGGAGCTTGCGAAAAAAGAAGGTGCTATTAAAGTTCAGACGGCCATTGGTAGTGGTGACCCTGCATCTAGTGTGGTGGGTTTCGCTAAGTGCCGGAACATCGACACGATTGTCGTTGGCACACGAGGACTAGGGAAAATGCAGGGGTTGATAATGGGTAGTGTGTCGCGCAAGATTGCGGACAACGCCGAGGCGAACTGTATTATTGTTCGATAATAAAGAGTCGAGATGTCAAATGAAAAACGGCGCCTAATAGCGCCGTTTTTGTTTCTATTGCTTAACCTTTAAAACTACGCATGACTTAGTCAGGCATTGGCACGTCTCTCACGCGAGACTTGGTAGGGTCGTAGAATGGGAATGGCACAACTTTGGCTGGCAGACGTTTTTGCTTGCCGTCGAGCTTTCCAACTTCAACTTCGGTTCCAATTTCGCTGTATTCAAC
>JBLHID010000057.1:0-15663 GCA_047615545.1 Polaribacter sp. | reverse complement strand
GTTGGGCTTCATCGAGGCTTTCATAGTCGCCAATACCACCTTGCGATACGATCTCCGCGACGACATTACTGTGTAGCGTTGATTCTTGTCGAAGGTCAAGTGCGACCATATGGAAACCAAAGGTTTCGGCGATTCGGATAACGTCTTTTAGATCACCGTTGGTCGCTGAGTATTCGCCATGGCTAATAAGAGAGTCGCGAATCAGGTACAGGTCATTGAGGAATTCTTTTTCGCTTGAATAGGCATGTTCACTATTTGGTGTATCGGCACTACGTAGCTGGTTTCGAATAACGGCCAGATTTTTCTTTAACCGATAATGCATGTGGTAAAGCTTGCGCCGATAGACTTCGTCCTCAAATTGGTCGCGCTTGTCGTCAAATGCTTTCACACCCATTTTTTCGTCTTCGCGCAGGCTAACCATAAATTCATCGCTGGGCGTGAACCATTTGGTCGACATCGTGAGTACTTGGGTCAGTTTGTAAATAGCATTGACATGTTCGGCCAAAATCTCCTCTGCATGCATGCGCAAAGCCATACGAGTGATGTCAGACGTGACGAATGGATTACCATCTCGGTCACCGCCGATCCACGACCCGAAGTTGATAAAGCTGGGTACTTTGACAATTGGGTTGCCAATAGTGTCTTCACCATAGGTTTGTATAACCGCTCTTTCCAGGTGGCGATAGTCGATTTTAACGGCTTCAAATAAACTGCGTTGGAAGTAATGCAAGCCCAGTTTGATCTCGTCCGATACAGTTGGCTTGGTGCCACGGACTTCGTTAGTTAACCATAAAACTTCGATTTGTGTTTGCAAGGTATCAACTAGATCGTCACGCTCGAATTGCGTTAGTCTTGGGTCAGTCAATTGGTCGATAATAGTGAAGAACGTACGTTGCAACTGCATCACAGTACGACGTTTTGACTCAGTTGGATGTGCTGTAAATACGGGCGTGTAGGATAAATTGTCAAAGAGAGTTTGCAGTTCTTCTGCAGTAATGTCCTGGTCTTGAAACTCTTGCATGGTATGGAAGAACGAACCTGTCCAGGCTGCATGACCTTCTTTTTGGACCGAGGTTCGTCTTTGACGGTGCAGAAAATCTTCCTCGGCAATATTGAGTAGGTTGAAGTATATAGTGAAAGCGCGAGTCACCTGATTAACAACGTAAGGGTCGAGACCCTCTATTAGTTTCATCAGAGCATATCGCTGTGGTTCGCTATTGCGTCGACCTAACTGGATGAAGCCGGTTCGGAGTGATTCGACCGCATGAAAAACTTCAGGGCCTTCATGTTTGAGCAGCACGTTACCCACTAATTTACCCAAGAGTTTTACGCGTGAGCGTAGGTCCTTGTCGGACTTTGCATGAAAGCTAACAGCTTGAGTACTCATTGAATTATCCAGTGTGACAGTCGATCCAGTATAACAAACACTTTTGCGTCGTTTGTCGAAAAACCGATTATTTCGATGGTCGTGACGACACGTCCGCATTGGCGCAATTCAGGCCATAAAAAATGGTGGACAATGTCGGTGGTTGCTTTTGATGAAGTTTGGCAAAAAGCCGGGATATAGGCATACATTAAGTGAAACACGAAATAAATGCATCAAGGCAGCCTTTGTCGACCCTAAAGGTAGGAGGTGAATGAAGCTCAAAGGCCAAACTAATATTATGAAGAATATTATTTTTTAGTACGCAGGTTTGTTGTGGTGATTTCAATGAAAGACGTTACAGAAACACACAAATATCACATCTTGTCTTATTAAAAATACAATTTGGATGTGTAGTATTGTTGATGAATTTACATTCACTCGGTTCGCCTAATGGTCGTCATGGTAATTCAACTCAGTGCGCAGTGGTAATTGAAATAGTCATTGTTTGTGATGATCTGGCAGCAATGATAATGAATTGGGGTAACCGAGAGGCGACAGGCTCTATATACTATGTAGGAAATTGAATATGACAAAGGATCGAAAATGCCTGTAGATAATGAACCTCCAGATATGCCTCACGGGGAAGGCAATGACATCAATGCTATTGAGGATATCGACGACGATAATCGGGGTAACAGGGCAGAAGCCGAAGTAGTCGAGGGTACTCTAGAATCGGCCAACAGCCTCGCTGATCATCCTTATCAGGTACTCACTCCCGATGTCGTCATTGATGCGGTTGAGTCGACAGGACGGCTGTCAGATGCCTGTATCCTAGCGCTGAATAGCTATGAAAACCGTGTATATCAAGTGGGCATAGAAGAGAGCGAGCCTGTCATAGTCAAGTTTTACCGACCCAATCGTTGGCGTGTCGAACAAATACTCGAAGAACATGAATTTACCCAGCAGCTATATGACCTTGAAATTCCGGTAGTGCCACCACTTGTCATTAATGAGGAATCAGACACCCCAACACTGGCGCGTTTCAATGATTTCCATTTTGCGATATACCCACGCCAAGGTGGGCGCGCACCAGAGCTTGATAATCTAGATCATTTGTATCGGCTAGGACAGGTTATTGGGCGAATTCATGGGGCAGGTGCAGCCTTTCCATTTGAGCATCGAGTGCCATTCACGGTTCAAGCCTTTGGACATTCTAATGTGGCGTATCTACTGGAAAATAACTTTATCCCTACTGATTTGGTGCCTGCCTACAAATCGATAGCGGCAGAGGTGCTGGCGGAGATAGAACGCAATAACCCTGAGTCAAAACAATATAAACAAATCAGTCTGCATGGTGACTGTCATCCGGGTAATGTGTTATGGCGTAATGATAGTCCTCATTTTGTCGATTTTGATGATGCTATGACGGGGCCAGCGATTCAGGATCTGTGGATGCTGCTGTCGGGTGACCGAACCAATAAACAAAAACAATTATCCGAAATCATCGAGGGATACGAAATGTTCCATTCGTTTGATGTGCGTGAACTTAAGTTGATAGAACCATTGCGTGCGATGCGTGTTTTGAACTATAGCGCCTGGCTAGCTAAACGATGGGATGATCCGGCATTTCCTCAAAGCTTTCCTTGGTTTAATACACCGAGATACTGGTCAGAACACGTACTTGAGTTGAAGGAGCTATTGTCGTCATTACAGGAAAAACCGCTAACGATGACCGATACCTAAAGCTAAAAGTAATCGTTAAGGTGATTAACCCGTTGCTACAGTTAAGTGACTCGTTACTTCGAGGTCAACTAGTGGAGGTCAATTAAAGGAGTGACCTTGCTAACCACCTAAATAATAGAAACCAACATTTTGATACTGATCAAAATCAGCAATACTGAAAATATCTTTTTCAAACGTGGCACCGGTAAACGATGTGCCATTGCTGCGCCAAATGGTGCGCATATCGTGCTAGTAACCGATATCAAGATCACGCCAGGTAAATAGAAAAATCCAAACGTCAGGCTATCAGTCGATGCATACGACCAACCGTTGATAACATAACCCAACGTGCCTGCGAGTGAGATGGGTAAGCCTATCGCGGCTGAAGTTCCAATCGCCTTTTTGATCTCGACTTTACGACTGACAAGGTAGGGCACCGTCAAGGAGCCACCGCCAATCGACACTAAGGCTGAAATAGTACCAATGCCGGTGCTAACGAAAAACAACTCACGGGGCCCAGACATGTTTTTAACTGGTTTTTTGTCTATAAACATTTGTAACGATACATAGGCCATAAACAATGAAAAGAAGATAGCCAGAAATAGTGAGCTAAGGGAAGACGCGAGAAAGGTGGCTAAGAACGAACCGATTAAAATACCAACGACCATCTTTTTAACGATGTTCCATATAACGCCGCCCCTTGCATTATGAGCACGTAAGCTTGATATCGATGTTAAAATAATCGAAGCCATCGATGTCCCTAAAGCCAAATGTAGGACATTGTCCACGGGCACACCCTGATACAAAAAAATCGAGGTTAATCCCGGCACCATAATGGCACCACCACCAACTCCTAATAACCCCGCAGTAAAGCCAACGGCTGAGCCGAGTAATAACAATGAGATGATGATTTCTAGTTCGGGCACTTGAGGTCCTAAATAGCCAATATGAAGGTGATGCAATGAGCCGACCTGTTTATCCTGAACATGGTCACTCTTGCGCGTGCTCGATAACTGCTCCTGCGTCGCTTCGTGGCGTCTACTTTTGGTATACTACTACAGCCCGTCCCTGGGTTTAATACACCTGTGACATACGACCGCCATCGGTGGCGGAATTGTTGTTTTGGCATCGTTACATGGATAATGTAACTAAGTTAAAGTAATGGAGGCCCTGCCTATAATCCTGATTTATCTTAACTCTGAAGCTTTTAGCGAATGAAAAGCTTTGGTATGAGGTCCGATCACCGACTGAACTCCCTTACTGGACTGCCTACGCTACTAGAATGAGAATAACACGGTAGAAATTTCAAAGCAGAGGCTTTTGGCTAATTGCCTTTAGCCAATCTGTAATAAAACGAGTATTGAGCGTGGCGATTGTGGTTGGTTTTGCACTGGCTATAATGAATCATGGTGACTGATAGCAAATTGGTGATATTTGGCCGGAGTTCCGAGCTAAAAATTCTTCTAGCATTTTGCGTACCATGTTCGGTATTATTTTATTCTTCGGCACTTGTTATTCAAAAATTTCGGAATAGTTGATCATTTTAGCATGTATATACCATCATACATTTCCGAAATTTATCTTCATACCTCACACATAGAATGATATGCTGTCATAAGAAGATACAGTATTGGGAACAAGTTTTTTTGCCACTACTTTATCTTTGAATTGGCATACTGCTTTAGATTGGTTTCCATTTAATCTGTAAGGAGTATCAAGTAACGTGGGACGTCAATGTGAATTCAATGTAGACGATGTTCTTAATGATACGATGGCTGTTCCTGCGCCACGGTAGAGACATTTATGATGTCACGGGCCTAAATCTAGTTAGCATATACGCGGATTTTGTTAATATAAAGAAAATTGTATCCGGCTGTAAACGTGAGTACTGGAGTTACAGTCAATTTAAATTAAGACCTAATTATCACGACCACCGATTTAGAAATAATGATTGTCGAAGATACGCAATCAAACCTCAAGCTTGCGATTGATCGTTCCACACAAGATAGAGTGCCGTTCAGTCACTCGTAAAACTGACGGCAACACGAGTAAAAACTATGCGTCATAAAATAAGCCTTTCGGTGGTGCTAATACTATTTTGGCTGCTTAACTCTGGGCACTACACTTATTTGATTGTTTCACTGGGTGCTGTTTCTATTGCCATCGTTGTGTTAATTGCCCATCGTATGGATGTTGTGGACCATGAGTCGCAACCCATTCATTTGTCGCTAACATACCCAAGTTTTGGTCTATGGCTGACCAAGGAGATTGTGGTCGCCAATCTAACGGTCGTTAAGCATATATGGCTTGGCAACAAAACCATTACGCCTACAATAAAAACAGTGAAGGCCAGCCAGAAAACTGACGTGGGAAAAGTTATCTACGCAACTTCAATTACATTAACACCGGGCACTGTAGCGCTAGGTCTGGTAGGTGATCAAATAATGGTGCATTCATTAACCCGTGAAAATGTTGCAGCACTTGATGCTGGAGATATGGATCTGCGGGTCAGGCGGTTGGAGAACTCATGATCATTGCAGCGACGCTCGCCATTCTTGTGGTCATGATATTGGCTATTATTCGGGCTGTAGTGGGCCCCAGCCTGTATGACCGCATTCTAGCCGTCAATATGTTTGGCACTAAAACAGTATTACTCATTTCTCTTTTGGGCTTTGTTATGGGCCGGCCTGAATTTTTAGATGTAGCGATGGTATACGCACTCATTAACTTCGTCAGTGTTATAGGGATACTGCGCTTATCTGACGCCTTTAATTCTAAACATAATGGCCCGCCAGCTAAGCCAGTAGAGAGTGATTTATAGTGGAAGCGATGCTTGATTTGGCGAGCTCTTTTTGCCTCATATTTGGCAGTTTCTTATGCCTTTCAGGTGGTGTGGGTATATTGCGATTCCCCGATTTTTATACACGTATGCATGCAGTAGGCGTGACTGATACATTGGCGGCCGCCATGATACTCATTGGCTTGATGCTACAAAACCCCGATGTCTTGGTTATCATAAAACTCATCATTATACTATTGATGACCTTGTTCATCAGTCCCACAACTAGCCATGCATTAGGGCAGGCTGCAATTCTAAATAAATTACGCCCGCTGTTAGATGTGAACATAAAAAATGTGGAAAAAAGCACTGACGCAGGAGATATTCCATCGAAATCTTAGTCGATATTGTCTTGTTAACGCTTTTGGTTGTTATTGCCATTGCTATTAATCAAACCAAAGACATGTTTGCCGCTGTTATGTTGGCGGGTATTTTTGGCCTTGTTTCTGCGAGCTTTTTTGTTGTTATGGATGCCGTTGATGTTGCGTTCACAGAGGCGTCTGTTGGTGCTGGTATTTCAACACTCCTAATGCTAACCACCGTTGCGATGACCGGGCGTACAGAACATGAGGCCAGCCATAAGCCCCTTTTGGCTTTATTTGTTGTTACAGTTACTGGCGGGTTGCTGATTTATGGAACCTTTGACATGCCGTATTTTGGTTCTGCGGATGCCCCCATCCACAGCCATGTAGGCTCTCGCTATATCTATGATTCCATGAAAGAAATTGGTGTTCCCAATATGGTTACATCTGTACTGGCAAGCTATAGAGGGTTTGATACCTTTGGTGAAGTTACGGTTATATTTACAGCTGGAATAGGTGTTTTAGCGTTATTGACAGTTGTACGACGTCAAAAAAATGATGCTGCAATTGAAGCCATTAATGACTCGATGCATGAAAAGCATTTAATTCTGCGGGTTGTGATAAAAACCATGATTCCATTTATTTTACTATATGCATTCTATGTGCAATTCCATGGTGACTATGGTCCTGGTGGTGGATTTCAAGCTGGGGTTATATTTGCTGCAGGCATCATTCTGTATGCAATGTTATTCAGTTTAAGCGCTGCGCGCCGAGTCATCACACAGCCCTTTGTGCAATTATTATCGGCTATTGGTGTGCTCCTTTATGGAAGCGTAGGTCTAGTTTCGATGTTAAATGGTGGCAGCTTTCTGGATTATAGTGTGTTATCCGCCGACCCCATTGCTGGACAACACCTTGGTATTCTCTTAATCGAGCTTGGTGTTGGTTTAACGGTTGCATCCGTCATGATCATCATATTTTTTAGTTTTTCTGCGCGCAGCGAATATCAGCAGGCTAATAAAGGTGAGTCTTTATGACAACGATACTCGACTTTTACAATTACTGGATCGTTATCGTTTTGATGATGATCGGTTTTTACATCATCATAGCTCATGGTCACCTCATCAAAAAAATTGTTGGGCTAAATATTTTTCAAACCTCAGTGTTTATTTTTTATATCAGCGCTGGAAAAGTAGAGGGAGGCACCGCGCCTATATGGCAAGAAGGCATCACACTTTACTCAAATCCACTCCCTCATGTCCTAATATTGACCGCCATTGTCGTGGGTATTGCAACGACTGCGCTGGGGCTCGCCCTAATCGTAAGGCTTAGGGAAGCCTATGGCAGTGTTGATGAGAGTGAAATTCAAGCCATGGATAATGATATGGCTAACCAAGACAAGGAACATCAGCAGTGTTAGCACACCTTCCTATATTGCAGGTCATCGTACCGCTAATGGCAGCACCAGCCTGTTTGATCCTAAGAAGGCCCAAACTGGTTTGGCTGTTTACTCTACTAGCGAGTTCGTTAGCGTTTATTATTAGTATTCTTCTGCTTCAGCAGGCGATGGTAATTGGCACAATTAGCTATGAATTAGGTGGGTGGAGTCCACCGTGGGGGATTGAATACCGCATTGATAAGCTGAACGCCTTTATTGCCCTAATTATTTCTGGGGTTAGTACTGTGGTTTTGCTGGCAGCACAAACCAGCATAGAAAAGGAAATCCCTGAAGACAAACAAACACTATTTTATATTCTCTACTTACTGTCGTTAACAGGAATGCTGGGTATCGTAACCACTGGTGATGCATTCAATGTTTTTGTTTTCCTAGAAATATCTTCCCTGTCTGCGTATTCCTTAATTGCACTTGGAAAAGATAGGCGTGCGCTTTGGGCATCGTTTCAGTATCTTATTATGGGCACCATAGGGGCTACTTTTATCCTTATTGGTATAGGCCTAATGTACCAAATGACTGGTACGCTTAATATGGCAGACCTTGCTACGCGTTTACCTGAAGTTGCAGACACACGTACCATCACCACTGCATATGTATTTTTTATTGTTGGCGTTTGCTTAAAGCTAGCCTTATTCCCATTGCATTTTTGGCTGCCTAACGCCTACGCTTATGCACCATCAATTGTGACCGCTTTTTTTGCTGCGACCTCTACGAAGGTGGCCGCTTACTTGCTTATTCGTTTCACGTTTTCAATTTTTGGTATTTCATTTTCTCTTACCACCTTGCCAATGGAAACGTTGTTTTTAGTACTGGGTTTGTTAGGTATATTCATTGCATCTACGGTGGCCATTTATCAAGATAATATAAAGCATGTGTTTGCTTATTCTAGTGTGGCTCAAATAGGTTACATGATTGTTGGTTTCAGTCTATCCACCCATGCTGGGTTAACTGCCATGCTGTTACACATGTTCAATCACGCATTGATGAAAAGTGCGTTATTTTTGGCCTTAGCTGCAGTCATTTACCGCGTTGGCAGTAGCAGAATTGCTGACTTCCAAGGTTTGGGACGTCAAATGCCATTAACCATGGCCGCAATCGTTGTTGGTGGCTTAAGCCTTATAGGGGTGCCACTAACCGTTGGCTTTGTGAGTAAATGGTATTTAGTTGTGGCGGCCATTGAAAAAGGATGGTGGTGGGTGGCTGGCCTGGTTTTACTCGGTTCTTTGTTAGCAGTCATTTATGTTTGGCGTATTGTGGAGACGGCCTATTTTAAAGCGCCTTTGGCAGGCCAAAACCCAGTCAAAGAAGCACCAATGGCCTTTCTTGTGCCGATTTGGCTTCTTGTGAGCGCTAATGTGTACTTTGGCATTGATACTCGTCCAAGTGTTGATATCGCCACTGCGGCTGCTAAGGGGTTATTTGGGATGGCCCAATGATTCTCTCATTAGAAACGCTGCTACAGCTGTGTATCCTTTCACCGATGCTTGCAACGATTGGCATTGTGGTCTTAAGACGCCATCAAAATTTAAGAGAAGCGGTTAGCATTTTCACCAGCTTGTTTGTTTTTTATTCAGTGGTTTCTATTTATCTGGGTTTACAAAGTGGCGAAACTATTTCCGTACATTGGTGGCAAATACTGCCTGGTTTAAGTGTGAGCTTTACCGTTGAACCGCTGGGAATGATATTTGCGTTAATCGCTAGTTTCCTATGGTTGGTTACTATAATTTACGCCATAGGCTATATGCGTGGGCATAACGAAGAAAATCAAACGCGATTTTTTTGCTGCTTTGCCATTGCCATAGGCGCAGTGATGGGCGTTGCGTTTGCGGATAATTTATTAACGCTTTTTATCTTTTATGAAGTATTAACGCTCTCCACTTATCCTCTAGTCACTCACGCCGGTACAGAGGCTGCAAAGAGGGGGGGGCGGATATATCTTGGTATTCTACTCAGCACCTCGATAGCATTTTTTCTATTTGCGATTATTGGCACCTGGGTGATTGCCGGCACACTAGATTTCACGCAAGGTGGCGTATTCCCAGAAAGTGCAAACAGCACTTTGCTAGGGTTTATTTTAGTATTATTTATTTTTGGTATTGGTAAGGCAGCCATTATGCCCTTCCATCGATGGCTTCCTGCAGCCATGGTAGCACCAACCCCCGTTAGTGCTTTGCTGCACGCCGTAGCCGTGGTTAAAGCCGGTGTTTTCACTGTAATGAAAGTCAGTGTGTTGATCTTTGGTATTGATTTATTAAGTATACTCCCTACCACTCAGCCTCTTCTGTACCTTGCCGGTGCAACGGTCTTGTTGGCGTCTTTTATTGCGATGCGACAAGACAATCTAAAAGCTAGATTGGCGTATTCAACCATAGGGCAGTTGGGCTATATCACCATTGGTGCATTACTCGCCTCGTCGATGGGTGTTATTGGTGGATCGATGCATATTGCTATGCATGCTTTTGGAAAAATTACTTTATTTTTCTGTGCAGGTGCCATTTTGGTGGCGGTGCATAAAACAAAAGTCAGTCAATTAGATGGTCTGGGTAGGGTCATGCCGATAACAATGGCAGCTTTCTTTATTGCAAGCCTAGGTATTATTGGTATTCCTCCTGCAGGAGGCACATGGAGTAAGTGGTATCTATTAATGGGCTCTATGGATACTGAGCAATGGACTATTCTAGTGATTTTAATAGTGAGTTCTTTGCTCAATATTGCCTATCTGCTTCCGATACCTATCCGCGCATTTTTCTTCAAAGAGCAGGCCTCCAATTCAGCTGAAGGCATTAAAGAGGCACCCCTACCTTGTTTAATTGCTATAGGTATTACTACTATCGCCACAATGGTGCTCTTTATTTACCCAGGGCCATTATATGACCTTGCTTCGTCCATTCTACAGACATCGAGTATTACTTATGGACAATAAAAAAAAATATATTTTTGACGACCCAAAAAACGTTAAGCGTGTAATGCACTTCCTTTATGCAAGCTGTGTAATTTTATTTGCTTTGGACTTTGTGATTAATCGCCACGTCTATCATAGCTGGGAAAACCTCTGGGGCTTCCATGCTATTTATGGTTTTGTCGGTTGTGTTGTATTGGTAATTATCGCCAAATGGATGCGTACTTTTCTAATGCGACCAGAAGACTACTATGATGAAGAGTGGAAAACAGACTTAGACGAAAAAAACACGAGTAAAGCTGGAGTATTAAATGGAGATGACTGAGTTACCTCCGTTTGTACTCTTCTTTATCGGTGCATTGATTGCTGCTGTGACAAGTGGTCGTTTACGTGGCGTTGTCATGTTAGCTATCCCAATAGTTAGTGCAGTTAATCTATGGATGATGCCCGAAGGTATCCATCTCCAATTCGGATTCATGGACTATCAGCTAGCACCCTACAAAATTGATAAACTCAGTTTGATGTTTGCCTATGTATTTCATATAGCTGCTGTTATTTCCATTACTTACTCCTTGCATGTAAAGGATACGGTCCAGCAAGTTGCGGGAATGTTGTACGCTGGCAGTGCTTTGGGTGCTGTTTTTGCAGGGGATTTATTAACACTATTTGTATTTTGGGAGCTTTTAGCCCTCACCTCAGTGTTTCTCATTTGGGCTAGGAAAACCCCACGTGCCTATGTGGTAGGTATGCGATACCTCATTATCCAAATATTTTCAGGGGTTTTATTATTTGTAGGTGTGTTATTTTACGCGGCCGAAAAAGGCACGTTAGACTTTCAATATATTGGTTTGGAAGGAATTTATGGCTGGCTCATATTTTTTGCGATCGGTATTAAGTGCGCCTTTCCGCTGTTGCACAGCTGGTTAACCGATGCATACCCAGAAGCCACACCTACCGGCACTGTTTTTTTAAGTGCCTTTACCACTAAGGTTGCAGTGTATGCCTTAGCAAGAGGCTATCCTGGTACTGAGATGCTGATTTATATTGGCGCTGCGATGGCCTGCTTACCCATATTTTGGGCGGTAGTTGAAAATGATCTTCGCCGCGTCCTCGCTTACAGCCTGATGAATCAGGTTGGCTTCATGGTAGTTGGAATAGGCATCGGGACAGCGCTGGCGATCAATGGTGCTGTTGCCCACGCGTTCAATGATGTTATCTTCAAAGGACTGCTCTTTATGAGTATGGGGTCTGTTCTCCACATGACAGGGCGTATTAATGGGTCCGATTTGGGTGGTCTTTATAAGACAATGCCAAAAACAACGATACTTTGTATCGTCGGTGCTGCATCAATTTCCGCCTTCCCACTGTTTAGCGGTTTTGTAAGTAAATCCATGGTGATGTCGGCTGCACTAGAGAATGGATATGATTGGATATGGCTTATGCTTTTATTTGCCTCTGCTGGTGTATTTCATCATGCTGGAATTAAAATCCCTTATTTTGCCTTCTTTGCCCATGACTCGGGTTTGCGAGCCAGTGACCCTCCAGCAAATATGCTGATTGCAATGTTTATTGCTGCAAGCCTTTGTATTGGTATAGGTGTTTATCCCGCGGCATTATACTCATTACTTCCGTACGACACAGGTTACAACCCGTATGACGCCACACATGTGTTAGCTCAGACTCAATTACTGTTCTTTTCTGCACTGGCGTTCGTATGGTTAAATTTACGAGGGCTGTACCCACCTGAACTGAAGTCGACACATCTTGATTTCGACTGGACCTATCGACGTTTTTTTCCCCTAATATTACGCCGATTGTTCGCTACTATTTGGAAAACCGATGAAGCGATACGTCGTAGTTTCCTATCCAAACTGGATTCAGGATTAAACTACCTGGCACAAAGGAATTTAGGGGCCAGTAGTTTACTATCTCGTGATCATCCTGCAGGTAGCATGGTAATTTGGGTTGCAGTTCTACTGGCTATATATTTGCTATTGAGTTTTATTCGTTGATCGGGGTTATTTTTTAAATATATAATTTCTAGTATCGCTAGGTGTTTGATTTTACGCTCAGGATAAATGGCATAATACTGTTCATTAATTTTATTGCTGCGACCAATTATTTTTACGTTATATCTCGATGCAACATAATTCACAATGATTGCTGGAGCAGTAATGTGCCAGTGCCTGCCTGGCCAAATGGCTTCATTAAGGTGCTATGATGATATTTGCTGCAATATAATTTTTTGTCCTGCCAGAAGTCCGAATTTTGTCTAGCGGCGGATTTTTCGTCGTATCATAAACGATAGTCCTGATAACGATTTGGGAACTCCTTGCTCCATCTTTCTACAGTGGGTTCGGGTCGCAAAGTAAAGTAAAGCCACTCTCAGTTAGTTGATGATTATAAGCTTTCACGCATGTTTCAGGCTGAAGTGGTTGATCAGTAATTATCATATCCACCTTGTTAACGCCAAGTCAGCTAGCAAAGAAGTATAAAAGGCCTATTCGCCAGTACCAACTGCGAGATCCAATCCAGAATCTTCCCTTTTTCTGCGTGTTTACTGTAATGCTTGAAAAATTCGGCCTGTGTTCGTACTAACGTTGATAACTGTGTAATGGTTTAATAAACCAATTGGATTTGATAGCCTATTTACTATCAAGATAGGGCACGAAATGACCAGTAAAATTAGAAATGCACACCTGTTTGGACGATTAGATTTTTCGTGCTTGTCGCAATCTAAATGATCGTCCAGTTCAGCATTGAGTTCCCCTCCAACAAGACTCATGTGGCGAGCTAATGGGCAGCCGAATCACTATGCGAAGATGCCCTTGAAAAAGCCTGTTGGGGTAAAGGTTTCAGCGGCCCGAGATGTGGTGATTCGAAGCCCGCTTTTTTCTATCGCAAGAATAGAAAAGTATAGCGGAGCTGTACCCACAAACATCAGATAACTTTGTGTACCGATACTCGGCCAACCTTCCATATAGTTGAAGGTCGGCCAGATGAGTAAGCTGAGCCAGTCTAGCGAAGGCTGGCAGTCCAATGTTTGCGTGATGGCCATAGACTAGCCACTAAGTACAATAAGCTCAAACAAAGTAATAAGGTGGACGTCACCATGAGAACCTCTGCCATTGAGATATCGTAAGCTATAACCGGGGTGTAACCGCAAGCGGCCTTTACTTCAAAGAGTGCGGGAAACCATTGGTCTAGCTGCCCCCAAGTGGGTAAGCCCGCGTCCATATTGCAATCACCAAAAACCCAGCCACGTTCCACTGCCAGAGTTTGCCAACTGCGCTCGACAAAACCAGCCATCATTAGAGTGTTTAAAATGTGCAGGGTAGGCACAGTTGGCTTGAGTTGTTTGAGCAGCATGGCCGAAATCGCAACAACAACAAAACCGAGTATCGCGATGCGAACGTGAATGCAGAGCACGCAAGGCATCTCGCCTAGCACATATTGGTAATAAAGCGCGACGGCTTCCATTGATAATCCCACTAAAATGAGAAATATCCAGTATAAGTTGCGCTCACCTACATTTCTGATTGGGTTCATTTTTAGAGATGTCCTTTAGATTATCTTTGGCTGATTAGCTGTTGATACAATTCAGGGTCAGTCGCGCCTTCAGTACCGAGAATATATATACGGCTAGACTCGTCGAGACCTAGTGCTTGTGACTCTTCAGCGCTATGACGGGCTGTGATGAGTGCCGACAACCCTGCAACTGCTGATTCTCCAGCTTCAATGTGGGCGTCATCACCAAAACCATCAGCCAATAACTGCATTGTCAAAGGTACTGCTTCTTCGTTGATGGTGAGGAAGTCGTTGGCACCCACTTCGAGGATTTCCCAAGCGAGGGCTGATACTTCACCGCAAGCGAGTCCTGCCATTAATGTATCTAGGTCACCTTCAACTACAACCGGTTTTCCTGCGCGTGCACTCTCTTGCAGACAATTGGCGTTGATGGGTTCGACCACAATAAATCGTGGTCGTTGCTCGCCCCAAAGTTCCCAAAAGTAAGCGCAAACGGCGCTGGCTAGGCCGCCGACACCACCTTGTATGAAAACATGGGTGGGTATCTCTCCCTGCATTTGCTCAACCGATTCAGCCAATAACACGGTATAACCAAGAGCGACATCTTTCGGGATGTCCATATAACCGTCGTAACTGGTGTCGGACACGATAATACGATCATGTTGTTTTGCATCGCTGTCGGCGAGTTTGACTGAATCGTCATAGTTACCCGTTATGCGGATAACCTCAGCGCCAAACGCTTCCATCGCTTGTTGACGACCTTTCGAAACATCACGATGAATGTAGATCACACAGGGGCAGCCAAACATTTGGCAACCCCAAGATACGGAGCGACCATGGTTGCCATCGGTGGCGCAAGTGATTACGGTTTGGCTCACGATGTCGTCGAACTTGTGATTGAGTAAGTCCTGCACTGCAGGTGTTTTGCCAGTGACTTCGGATACTTTTTTCTGCAATTGGCGAGCAACGGCGAAAGAACCGCCCAGTGCTTTAAAACTTTTTAATTGAAAGCGTTTTGACTCATCTTTATACCAAATTTTGGCAACATTGAGATCTGCCGACAGGCTGCTAAGGTCATACAATGGCGTCGTTTCATAGCCTGGCCATTGAGAAATCTCATCGATGGCTTCAACTGATTTCTTCAAGCTGGCAATGGTCTCTAATTTTGCTGGATAAAGACTCGTTTGATCAGCCCGTGAATTAGTAAGAAAGGTAAGGTTTCCGTTGACAGATAGCATCGCTAATATACCCAAAAAAGATTGAGGCCATTCTACCTGACATGGATTAATAATAAATATTTGAGTGCGTTTTATGAATATTTTTTTGATCAAAGTTGGCCCATATCGAACAGGTCAACTTTGCACTTGTATCTAAGCCTATCCCCGTTACAACAGGTTGTTGCCTTGTAACGGGGATAAAGAAAACCAGCTAGGCTAAACCTTCATCCGCTCGCCCTTAGGATCGTAAAAAGCCTTCAATGATGCGGTCGCCGAAAAACGGCTGCGAGCAACTTCTATCTCAAAATTGGCACCCGCAAGCGCATCGGCGTTG
>JBLHID010000056.1:0-15806 GCA_047615545.1 Polaribacter sp. | reverse complement strand
CGCAGAAATATTGCGCGAATTAAAACAGTAATGACCGCCAATCGTAAGGGTGAGAAATCATGAGCGACGCAATCGTAGATGATAGCAAGGTGAATGACGCCAAAGTGCAAAGAATCCAAACGGGTTTTGTTGTAAGCGACAAGATGGACAAGTCAGCGACTGTTTTGATTGAGCGCAAAGTAAAGCACCCTATCTATGGTAAGTTTGTAAGAAAATCTACCAAATTGCATATTCATGACGAAAATAATGATTGCGATATCGGTGATACGGTTCAAATTTCGGAATGTCGCCCAATGTCAAAGACAAAGTCTTGGACGTTGGTGAAAGTTGTTAGTAAAGCAGCCCAATAGTCGCAAGGCAGGAATAAGTCATGATACAGATGCAAACAGTTTTGAGTGCGGCGGACAATAGTGGCGCTCGTAGGATGCAATGCATTAAGGTTTTGGGTGGTTCTCATCGTCGTTATGCGGCTATTGGAGATATCATCAAGGTAAGTATCAAAGATGCGATCCCTCGTGGAAAGGTAAAGAAGGGTGAAGTGTACAACGCAGTTGTTGTAAGAACGGCTAATGGCGTTCGTCGTCCTGATGGATCTTTGATTCGTTTTGATGGAAACGCAGCGGTTATCTTAAATAATAACTTGCAGCCAATAGGAACACGCATTTTTGGCCCAGTAACACGTGAACTACGTGGAGAGAAGTTTATGAAAATTATCTCTCTAGCACCTGAAGTGCTATAGCGCCTGAGTTATTGGATAGAAAGAACCAGACCCGAGAATTAGAGTGATGCAAAATATTAAGAAAGGTGACGAAGTCATCGTTATCGCTGGTCGCAGTAAGGGCAAGCGTGGCAACGTATTAAAAAGGCTCGACGAGAACCGTTTGCTAGTGGAAAACGTCAACATGGTTAAGAAACATGTTAAAGGTAATCCGCGTTCAGGTGAAGCTGGCGGTATTGTCGAGCAAGAAGCGCCAATTCAGCAATCTAACGTGATGCTGTTTAATCCGATTACTCAAAAGGGTGATCGAGTCGGTATAAAAACGTTGGAAGACAATCGTAAAGTTCGCTATTTCAAATCGAACGGCGAAGTGATCGATATCTAGGGTATTAATGATGACCAGATTAGAACAATATTATCGCGATACTGTAGCGAAAAGTTTGCAAGAACAGTTTTCTTACGCTTCTTCTATGCAGATTCCGCGTATCACTAAGATAAGCATTAACATGGGAGTTGGTGAAGGCTCGCAAGACAAGAAAGTTGTCGACTTTGCTGTTAATGACCTGACTTTAATAGCTGGCCAAAAGCCCGTTATTACTATTGCTAAGAAAGCAATCGCGGGTTTTAAATTGCGTGAAGGCATGCCGATTGGTTGTAAAGTGACTTTACGTCGCGACAACATGTGGGAATTCATGGATAGGCTGGTAAACTTCACTATTCCTCGAATCCGTGACTTTCGCGGTTTGAGTGCAAAGTCTTTTGATGGGCGTGGTAACTATAACCTCGGTATCACCGAGCAAATTGCTTTCCCAGAAATTGATTACGACAAAATCGACAAGCTACGTGGCATGAACATTTGTTTCACGACCACGGCGAAGACTAACGAAGAAGGCCAGGCACTGTTGGCGGCTTTCCAGTTTCCTTTCAAGAAATAATCGAGTGATAGGTAGATTATAAATAATGGCTAAGAATTCCATGATTCAACGTGAATTGAAGCGCACCAAGCTGGTAGCTCGATTCGCTGATAAGAGAAAAGCTCTTAAAGATATTATTAAGAGCACCACGGTCAGCTTTGAAGAAAAAATGGCTGCTAGTGATCAATTAGCTAGGCTACCTAGAGACTCTTCACCAGTTCGTCAGCAGAATCGTTGTCGTATTACTGGAAGGCCTCATGGTGTGTACCGTAAATTTGGACTATGCCGTAATAAGATCCGTGAAGCAGCAATGCGCGGTGACATTCCTGGCCTAGTTATGGCTAGCTGGTAAGAGAGAATAAAATGAGCTTACAAGATCCTATTTCAGACATGTTGACTCGCATACGTAATGCCCAAAAGGCGCGTAAAGTTAATGTGAAAATGCCTTCATCAAAGCAGAAGGTTAGTATTGCGACTGTGCTTCAAGAAGAAGGCTTCGTTAGTTCTTTCTCGGTATCGGATGATATTAAGAAGACTCTCACGATTGAGTTAAAGTATTATCAAGGACAACCAGTTATCGAGACTATTAAGCGCGTTAGTCGCCCAGGTCTACGTATTTTTAAATCGAAAGACGAACTACCCACGGTGAATGCAGGACTCGGTATATCAATCATTTCAACCTCGCATGGTTTGATGACTGATAAGAAAGCCAGAGCAGCAGGACACGGTGGCGAAGTCATCTGTTCAGTCGTTTAGGTTAATTAGAATGTCTAGAATCGCAAAACAGCCAATCAATATCCCCGGTGGTGTTGAGCTGAGTATTACAGGTCGTGAGCTTGCTGCCAAAGGTCCTAAAGGATCAATGTCATTTACGATTCATGCCAATGTTGACGTGTCGCATGACGACAACGTATTAACGTTCGCACCCGCAAACAACAGTAAGAGTGCATCGGCTATTACCGGTACGACCCGCTCTGTTGTTAATAACATTGTGAATGGTGTTGCGACAGGCTTTGAAAAGAAATTGATATTGGTTGGTGTCGGTTATCGTGCACAGGCGCAAGGCAAAAATCTGACGTTATCGTTGGGTTTTTCTCATCCTATTGAGTACCCAGTGCCTGAAGGGCTTGAGATAGAAACACCAACTCAAACAGAAATTATTGTTCGCGGTTGTGATAAGCAGCAAGTTGGACAAGTATGTGCAGAAATTCGTGCATTCCGGCCACCTGAGCCTTACAAAGGTAAGGGTGTTAAATATTCTGATGAAGTTGTCATCAGAAAAGAAGCTAAGAAGAAGTAGGGTAGCTAATCATGGATAAAAAATCATCACGTATCAGACGTTCGCGTCGTACACGTGCAAAAATTGCGTCCCTTGGTGTGCACCGTTTATCGGTACATCGCACTCCGCGGCATACCTATGCACAGGTCTTCTCTAGTGAAACTGGAAATGTGGTTGCTTCGGCATCAACATTAGCAGCTGATGTAAAAGCATTGATCAAGTATTCTGGTAATACCGATGCTGCCGCGACAGTTGGCAAGATTATCGCGGAAAAGGCAAAGGCAGCAGGTATTGAATCTGTCGCATTTGACCGCTCCGGTTTCAAGTATCACGGCAGAGTTAAAGCGTTAGCTGAAGCGGCTCGTGAAAACGGTTTAAAATTTTAGTTCGGCACTAGTAGGAGATTCAAATGGCAGATCCTAGAAATCAAAATTCTGGTGACGATCTACTCGAAAAATTGGTCGCGGTTAATCGTGTTGCCAAAGTTGTTAAAGGTGGCCGTCAATTCGGTTTCACAGCACTAACGGTTGTTGGTGATGGCAATGGTCGAGTTGGTTTTGGTTACGGCAAGGCGCGTGAAGTGCCATTGGCAATCCAAAAAGCAATGGAAAAAGCACGGGCAAACCTGACTAAAGTAGCCGTTACTAATGGCACGCTTCAATACCCTCTAAAAGGGCGTCATGGTGCAGCCAAGGTTTATATGCAACCGGCGTCAGAAGGTACTGGTGTTATCGCTGGTGGTGCAATGCGCGCAGTATTTGAAGCGGTAGGTGTACACAATGTTTTAGCTAAGTGTAATGGGTCACGTAATCCAATTAACTTGGTTCGAGCAACGATTCAGGGCTTAACTAGCATGAAGGCACCTGAAGATATTGCTGCGAAACGTGGCAAAACAGTTGAAGAAATTTCAGGTTAATCGTAATGGCTGCTGCAAAAAAGACAATTAAAAAATTGAGCGTAACCTTGATTAAGAGCAAACACGGTAGATTGGCTAATCATAAAGCCTGTGTTGCTGGTCTTGGTTTAAGAAGAATGCATCAAACAGTAGAAGTGATTGATACGCCAGAGAACAGAGGCATGGTCAACCGCATTCACTACTTATTGAAAGTCGAGGAAGTATAATGTACCTAAATACGTTAAAGCCTGCTGGTGGGTCGAACAAGGCGCGGAAGCGTGTTGGGCGCGGTATCGGGTCAGGCTCAGGTAAAACCTGTGGCCGTGGACACAAGGGACAAAATTCTCGTACTGGCGGCGGCGTCAGGGTAGGATTTGAAGGTGGTCAAATACCTTTGCAAATGCGTCTACCTAAGTTTGGTTTCACGTCACGAGTAGGCCGTTACTCTGCTGAGGTTCGCTTGAGTGAGCTCGAATTATCTGGCTTAGATGTTATCTCTATAGCGGCTCTAGTTGAAGCGAACATAGTGCCGACTCAAACCAAGAAAGCTAAAATTATTTTGTCGGGTGAGTTGACTCGAGCAGTGACAGTATCTGCTGGAGTGTTAGCCACTAAAGGTGCTAAAGCAGCGATTGAAGCTGTTGGCGGAAAAGTAGAAGCATAATATGGCGAGCCCATCTGCATCAGAACTAGGTAAGAGCGCTTCAGGCGGAAATCTTAGCGAGCTTAAAGCGCGTATATTTTTTGTCATAGGCGCGTTGATCGTATTCCGTATTGGAACGTTCATACCCGTACCTGGCATCGACTTGGGCGTTATGGCCCAAATATTCGAACAACAGAAAACTGGCATACTCGGTATGTTCAATATGTTTTCTGGTGGTGCCTTGGAGCGTATGTCGATATTTGCATTAGGTGTAATGCCCTACATCTCGGCTTCAATCATTATGCAGTTGATGACTGTCGCAATTCCGACGCTCGAACAGCTTAAGAAAGAAGGCGAATCAGGGCGTCGAAAGATTACTCAGTATACGAGATACGGCACCGTTGGATTGGCTACGTTTCAATCGGTTGGTATTGCTGTTGCGTTGTCGGGTCAAAGTGGTGGCGGTGGAGCGGCGTTAGTGATTAACCCAGGGCCCTCGTTTATTTTCACTGCGGCGGTTACGTTAGTGACTGGTACCATGTTTCTAATGTGGTTGGGTGAGCAAATTACAGAACGTGGTATCGGAAATGGTATTTCTGTTCTCATCTTTGGTGGTATTGTTGCGGGATTACCATCGGCTATAGGCAATACGTTCGAATTGGTTAGAACAGGCGAATTGAATTCTATAATCCTACTAGCTTTGTTTGTAGGTGTATTAGGTGTGACTTATTTCGTTGTTTTTGTCGAACGCGGTCAACGCAGAATTACGGTCAATTATGCCAAGCGACAGCAAGGCAGAAAGATGTATGCGGCTCAAAGTAGTCACCTTCCGTTAAAATTAAATATGGCAGGTGTTATTCCGCCTATATTCGCCTCTAGTATCATTTTGTTTCCAGCCACTCTAGGTAGTTGGTTTGGACAAGCTGAAGGTATGCGTTGGTTACAGGACCTGTCAGCTACGTTATCACCCGGCCAACCTTTGTATGTTATGTTTTATGCAGCGGCGATTATGTTCTTTTGTTTCTTCTATACCGCGCTAGTGTTTAACTCTAAAGACACTGCTGATAATTTGAAGAAATCGGGTGCTTTTATACCGGGTATTCGCCCAGGCAATCAAACAGCGGCGTATATCGACGGTGTTATGTCAAGGCTAACCCTAGTCGGTGCGTTTTATATTACATCGGTCTGTTTATTACCTGAGTTCTTGGTTCTGTTCTGGAATGTACCTTTCTATTTCGGCGGTACGTCCTTGCTGATCATAGTTGTGGTAGTAATGGACTTTATGTCACAAGTGCAGGCACATTTGATGAGCAATCAGTATGATGGGCTAATGAAGAAGTCTAATTTTAAAGGTTATGGTGGCGGCGGTGCCGGTAACGTTCGTTAGAACTGTTATTGGTTTGTCAAATCCATCACTATAGAAGGGTAATGTTATGAAAGTAAGAGCTTCCGTTAAAAAGCTTTGTAAGAACTGTAAGATCATTCGCCGTAATGGTGCAGTTCGAGTTATTTGTGCTGCCGACCCACGCCATAAACAGCGTCAAGGTTAATTGTAGTTATTGATTTGTATCGTATGGTCTATATCGTTTGATTTGGGTCGTCTGATTTGGATTGTTTAATTTATATAGTTTGATTTTTTTGGTTTTCGCGGATAGAATGCGCGCCCGAAGAAATTGCGTTTAGTTTAGGAGTATCAGTTTTTATGGCTCGTATTGCAGGTGTAAACATACCGGATAACAAGCATACAGTAATTGCCTTACAGGCGATTTTTGGTATTGGCGCTACGCGTTCAGCCAAGATCTGTACTGAGACCGGAATCAGTCCGGAAGTCAAAATTCGTGAACTAAGCGAAGATCAGCTTGAGGCCATTCGTGCTCAGGTAGAAGGATATTCTACTGAAGGTGATCTTAGACGTGAAATTTCTATGAACATTAAGAGATTGATGGATTTAGGTACGAATCGTGGTATCCGTCATCGCCGTGGTCTACCACTGCGTGGTCAACGTACCAAAACAAACGCTCGTACCCGTAAGGGACCTCGTCGTCCTCTAAAAAGATAGGCTTAAGAAATGGCTGATAACAAAGCATCTCGCTCTAAGAAGAAAGTTAAACGCGTTGTATCTGATGGTGTTGCTCATATTCATGCAACATTCAATAATACAATCGTTACTATCAGTGACCGTCAGGGTAATGCTCTCTCGTGGGCTACTGCTGGTGGATCTGGTTTTCGTGGTTCTCGTAAGAGTACACCGTTTGCTGCGCAGGTAGCAGCAGAGAAAGCGGGACAGGTTGCTCAAGAAATGGGCATGAAGAATCTTGAAGTTATGGTTAAAGGCCCAGGGCCTGGCCGCGACTCAGCTGTTAGAGCGCTGAATAATATCGGATTTAAAATTTCACGAATCGATGATGTGACACCTATTCCTCATAATGGATGTCGCCCACCCAAGAAACGCCGAGTTTAGGCTGGATTTATAATGGCTAAATATACTGGACCAAAATGTAAATTGATGCGCAGAGAAGGCGCTGATTTAGGCCTGAAGTCGTCACGTCGTGCACTTGATACTAAATGTAAAATCGATAATCCTCCGGGCCAACACGGCGCTGGGACACGTAAACCACGTGTATCGGATTACGGTTTGCAGCTACGTGAAAAGCAGAAGCTAAAGAGAATTTACGGCGTTTTAGAAAAACAGTTCAAAAATTACTACACAGAAGCTTCACGTTTGAAGGGTTCTACTGGTGAAAACTTGTTACAGTTGTTAGAAGCTCGTCTTGATAATGTTGTTTATCGAATGGGTTTTGGCTCAACTCGAGCGGAAGCTCGTCAATTGGTTAGCCATAAGAGCATTTTGGTTAATGGTGCATCAGTTAATATTGCATCGTATGTAGTCAAGCCTTCTGATGTTATTAGTATTAGGGAAAAATCTCGTAAGCAAGCTCGTATCATGGAATCCATGTCACTTGCGGAGCAGATTGGATTTCCAGACTGGGTTGACGTTAACCATGGTCTATTCCAAGGTACGTTTAAGGCATTCCCAATGCGTAGTGAGTTGCCATCAGATATCAACGAACAGTTGGTAGTTGAACTTTACTCTAAGTAAGCTTTACTCTAAAACTCAAAGAGTCGATATGTCATCAAAAATAGTTTCTGACCTGCTGAAACCAAAGCAAGTCAAAGTAGAAGAGCAAGGAACCTATCACGCTAAGGTCTCAATAGAGCCTTTGGAACGTGGTTTTGGTCATACGCTGGGCAATGCACTTAGAAGGATTTTACTGTCTTCTGTACAAGGCTGTGCCATCGTCGATTTTAAAATTGACGGCGTACTTCATGAGTACACCACTATTGACGGTGTTCAAGAAGATGTTATTGACATTATGCTCAATCTTAAGGGTGTCGGTATTATCATGCACTCTAAAGAAGAAGCAACGCTCACAGTTAGCAAGAAGGGTCCTGGTGTTGTTACTGCTGGTGATATTCAAGTCGATCATGATATCGAAGTCGTTGATCCTGACTATGTGATTGCAACACTGACTAAAGATGTTGACTTCAATATGTCAATTCACGTCTTGAAAGGCCGTGGTTATCAAGCTGCGAACACTCGTAATTCATCTGAGGAAGAGACAGCATTAGGGCATTTGCAGTTAGATGCTTCTTTCTCTCCGGTACGGAAAATAGCCTATACCGTCGAATCAGCGCGTGTTGAACAACGCACTAATTTAGACAAGCTCATTATTGATATCGAAACAAATGGCACGATTGACCCTGAAGAAGCAATTCGTATTGCAGGTAGTATTCTTAAAGACCAATTATCTGTATTTGTTAACCTTGAAGGTTCAGACGAAGTAGAAGAAGCCGAACCAGAATCACATATTGATCCGATTCTATTGCGACCTGTTGACGATCTTGAACTAACGGTCCGATCAGCTAATTGTTTGAAAGCAGAAAATATTTACTACATTGGTGACTTGATTCAACGCACCGAAGTAGAGTTGCTAAAGACTCCAAATTTGGGTAAGAAGTCTCTTACCGAAATTAAGGACGTACTGGCATCGTACAGTTTGTCGCTTGGAATGAGACTCGAAAACTGGCCACCTGCTAGCATCGAAAATGACAGTAAATTAGCCAGCTAATAGTGCTTGTTGATATTGGGCTAGTGATACTAGCTTGGTCATATTAGCTGAGCAATAATGATTTAAGAATATTGGCCAAATAATAAAAGCCAAGAAACAGAGGTTTAAAAAATGCGTCATCGTAATAGCGGCAGACAACTTAACCGCAACAGCTCACATCGGAAAGCGATGTTTAGCAACATGGCAATATCGTTGTTTGATCATGAAGTGATCAAGACAACCTTGCCAAAAGCAAAAGAATTACGCCGAGTGGCTGAACCATTAATCACTCTAGCTAAGAAAGATAGCGTCGCTAATCGTCGTATTGCTTTCAGCCGGATGCGTGATAATGCCGTAGTTGCAAAACTTTTCACTGAGCTTGGTCCTCGTTATGAGGGTCGTCCAGGTGGATATATGCGAATTCTTAAATGTGGTTTCCGTCCTGGAGATAAAGCGCCAATGGCGTATGTGGAATTGGTTGATCGACCAGAAGAAGCAACTGACGAAGAATAAGCCAACCTGACTAGGTTTAGCTTTGTTTAAGAGAACGGTAGTTAAAAAAAGCCAGCTTAGTCGCTGGCTTTTTTGTGTCTGGCCCATTCTAGCCTGCATTTCTTTACTGGGCATTGTCCATAAAGAAAGTCGTAGGGGATTGTGCTATCGATTGATTATTTCGAGCAGTTCATCACGTTTTTGAACCATCAAAGATTCGTCACCACGGGATTCGACATTCAAGCGAAGTAAAGGCTCGGTATTTGACGACCGTAGATTGAAACGCCAGTCTCCAAAGTCCATGCTAATACCATCCATTTCGTCTAGCTGATGTTGGGCCCGTCCGAAATGAGATTTTACTGCTGCAATGACGGTAGCAGTGTCGTTAACTTCGATATTGATTTCCCCACTTACAGGAAATTTCTCTATTCGTTCGTCTACCAGTTCGGCAAGGGTCTTGTTTTGGCTACACATAATCTGAGTGAGTAGCAACCAAGGAACCATGCCGCTGTCACAGTAGCCAAAATCTCGAAAATAATGATGAGCGCTCATCTCGCCACCATAAACAGCATTTACATCCCGCATGGTTTCTTTGATAAAAGCGTGGCCCGATTTACTTTGGATTGCTTGGCCGCCGTACTCTTCTATTAGTTCTACTGTGTTCCAGGTTAGGCGCGGGTCATGGACGACTTTGGCGCCAGGGTTTGTTTTTAGGAGTGCGGCTCCCAGTAGGCCCACAATGTAATAACCCTCAATGAAACGACCATTGCCATCGAATAAAAAGCACCTGTCAAAATCACCGTCCCATGCAATTCCCAAGTCTGCATTGTGTTCCTTAATTGCATCGATTGTTACTGTTCTACCTTCTGGCAATAACGGGTTGGGAACGCCATTCGGAAAGCTACCGTCAGGCTCATGTTGCACTTTAATAAACTGGAAAGGTAAATGTTTTTCGAGCAAATCGACAATAGCACCAGAAACGCCATTGCCGGAATTAGCGACAATTTTAAGTGGCTTAAGCTGCCTCCTATCAGACTGGTAGCTCAAAAGATGCTCAATGTATTGAGTGCGTAAGTCCAGCCCAGAGGTTATACCTTTATTATCTATAGGACTAAAATCGTCTGCTTCAGCGAGCCGACAAATATCGACGAGACCGCTATCGGCGCTGATAGGGCGTGCGGCATGTCGAACAAATTTAAAACCATTGTAATCAACCGGGTTGTGGCTAGCAGTTATCATGATTCCTCCATCCAATTGCAGATGAAAAGCCGCAAAATAAACTGCTTCAGTGCCACAAAGCCCAAGGTCCAAAACATCAACACCACTATCCATCAATCCATTTGAAAGGGCTTCAAATAGCTCATCACTCGTTAGCCTAGCATCGCGACCAATGGCCACTTGTTTTGGCTTTATAAATTCAGCATAGGCACGACCTACGCGGTATGCGATATCAGTATTCAGTTCACTGGGTACTTTGCCACGTGCATCATAGGCCTTGAAACAGGTTATCTTCTTACTCATTTTACTCATTTGGTTGCCTAATTGGAGGTTAATTTGATTGGTTTAAAATAGAAACACTGGGAGTCTATCGGACTAAGGGAATCGTAACGAGGGAATGTTATTTTGAGTCAGAATTTTTGATCCAATTTGTTTAATAGTTGTTCTATTCAACAAATTGGATCGGACAATCTGGCCAAAATAGCTTTTCCACATTAGATTCATGCTAAGTTCGACAGGCTCCTAGATCTCTAAGAGCTGTGCTAAGTAGTGACCAGTGTAGGATCTCTTTACCTTAGCGACGTCCTCTGGCGTGCCACAAGCGATAATTTCACCGCCCTTGTCACCACCCTCGGGACCTAAGTCTATAATCCAGTCAGCTGTTTTGATGACATGAAGATTGTGTTCGATGACCGCAATGGTATTGCCGTGGTCTCGCAACCGATGCAAGACTTTTAGCAACTGTTCGATGTCATGGAAATGCAAACCGGTGGTCGGCTCGTCTAATATGTATAGAGTGCGCCCGGTGTCTCGTTTGGATAGCTCACGAGACAGTTTGATACGCTGCGCCTCACCACCGGACAGTGTGGTCGCATTTTGTCCGAGTGTTATATAGCTTAAACCAACGTCCATTAATGTATCGAGCTTGCGCTTTAGCATTGGGATGGCGCCAAAAAACTCGGTGGCGTCCTCAACGGTCATTTCCAATACTTGATGTATCGACTTGCCTTTATAATGTATGTCGAGTGTCTCGCGGTTGTATCGCTTGCCTTTACAAACATCGCAGGTGACATAAACATCGGGTAAGAAGTGCATCTCGACCTTGGTTAAGCCATCGCCACGGCAAGCTTCACACCGCCCACCTTTTACATTGAAACTAAAGCGACCAGGTTTATAGCCCCTAGATCGGGATTCTTGGGTGCCGGCAAAGATCTCTCTAATAGGCGTAAATAATCCAGTGTAAGTAGCGGGGTTGGATCGGGGGGTGCGTCCAATAGCGTTCTGATTGATATCGATAACCTTATCAAAGAAATCAAAACCAGAAGAAGATTTATGTTCACCCGCCAGTAGATTACTTTGATTGATTTCAATGGCGGCTAGCTTATAAAGTGTTTCGTTGATTAGGGTCGACTTACCAGAACCAGATACGCCTGTTACACAGGTCAGCAGGCCAACAGGTAATTCCATATTAACGCTTTTTAGGTTGTTACCATCGGCCTGGTTTATGCGTACGACCTTCTTTTTGTCCATCGGTGTGCGCTTGCTTGGCAATGCTATCTTACGCTTGCCGCATAAATACTGCCCAGTCACTGACTCGGGATTAGCCGATATTTCAGCGGCAGTCCCAGTCGCGATAATATGCCCACCGTGAACCCCCGCACCAGGCCCAATATCAACGATAAAATCAGCCGCCGCAATGGCATCTTCATCGTGTTCAACGACGATGACGGTATTGCCAAGATCGCGTAAATAGGTCAGCGTCTTCAGCAGTCGGTCATTATCGCGTTGGTGCAATCCAATAGACGGTTCGTCGAGAATGTACATAACACCGACCAATCCCGCACCGATCTGACTAGCTAACCTGATTCGCTGAGCCTCGCCGCCAGAGAGGGTTTCCGCACTACGACTTAGGGAAAGATACTCAAGCCCCACATTCACTAGAAACTTCAAACGCTGACGAATCTCCTTATTAATTTTGTTCGCAATCTCGCCTTTCTGACCCGGTAATTCTAGCTGCTCGAAGAAAGCGAGGGTGTCGTCGATTGGCATCTTGGTAATTATTGGTAGTGTCTGCCCAGCAATGAATACATGCCTTGCAGCCTCGTTGAGTCTATCCCCAGAACAAGCCTGACATGGCTGGTTTGACAAGAATTTCGAAAGCTCCTCGCGTACTACACTCGAGTCAGTGTCACGATAACGCCGTTTTAAATTAGGTAGAATGCCTTCAAAGGCATGTTTCTGAACTCGCTTGTCACCACGCTCATTAAGGTAAGTGAATTTAACAATATCGGGGGAACCATTGAGGACAACGTTTTGAGTCTTGGCCGTTAAATCCCGAAACGGTTTTTCGATATCAAATTTGAAATGTTTAGCTAGTGATTGCAGCATCTGAAAATAATAACCATTGCGTCGATCCCATCCCCGAATCGCCCCACCAGCAAGACTCAAGTCTCGCGATTTGACAACCAAGTTAGGGTCGAAAAATTGCATGGTGCCTATACCATCGCACTCGTGGCATGCGCCAGCTGGACTATTGAATGAGAATAGGCGCGGTTCGAGTTCGCTGATTGAATAACCACATTCAGGGCAGGCGAAGTTAGCAGAAAATTTAATCTCTTTAAAATCCGATTCAGGGTCTATAGCTGCGACCCGAGCAATACCGTCGGTTAGGAGTAAGGTTGTTTCAAAAGACTCTGATAAGCGAAGTTTCAAATCGGGCCTTACTTTAAATCGATCAACTACAACCTCAATATTGTGTTTTTTGTGAAGATCTAGCTTTGGTGGGTCGTCTAGTTCGTAAACTTCACCATTAATTCTCGCGCGGATAAATCCCTGCTTTTGTAGACTATTAAATAATTGCACGTGCTCCCCTTTTCGGTTGACCACAACGGGTGCAATTAGCATTAAGCGTAAGTCGTCAGGTAGCGCCAGTACTTGGTCGACCATTTGGCTAATAGTACTCGCCTCTAATCCAATGTCGTGGGTAGGGCAACGAGGGGTGCCGGCGCGCGCGAATAATAACCGAAGGTAATCATAAATTTCGGTGATTGTCCCAACAGTTGACCGAGGGTTATGGGAGGTTGTCTTTTGTTCGATCGAAATCGCAGGAGACAAACCTTCAATATGGTCGATATCGGGCTTTTCCATTACCGATAAAAACTGTCGGGCATAGGTCGATAGAGATTCGACATAGCGTCTTTGCCCTTCGGCAAAAATGGTGTCGAAAGCGAGTGAGGACTTGCCCGAACCTGATAACCCAGTAATGACGATCAATTTATCGCGCGGTAAAGTGATGTCTATATTCTTAAGATTGTGCGTACGAGCGCCGCGTATGGTGATTGCATCCATTGATTATTGTCGATAGGCCAAAAAAGGGCGATTATAGCCTTAGTTGGGTGTCGGGTCATTGCGATCATAAAGTTACTTGAAATCTTTGCTGCGTTCTGTATTCTGTAAAGGGCAAACGGATTGTTTGTATGGAACTGTTCAAATGACTGAACTAAAATGGAGATATTATGAAAACTTTCAAAACCTTGGCGGCACTCGTCGCACTCGTTTTTTCCTCACTTAGCTTTGCTAGCCCCGTCAATATCAATACGGCCAGTATCGATGAAATATCGGCTGCGTTAAATGGTGTTGGCGCTAGCAAGGCCGCAGCAATTGTCGAATATCGCACAGTTAATGGTAAATTTAGTAGCCCCGATCAAATTGTGCAGGTGAGTGGTATTGGCTCTGCGATTTATGAAAAGAACAAAGCGGATATTCTAGTTAAATAGCATTAAATCAGGGATGTTTCATCGGCATGGATGCCGAATTGAATTGGACATACATGCCCAGCACTAATGTTTCGCAGGAAAACTGACAATTTCGACCAATAGGAACTCGCTAAATATATGGACTACCAGTAAAATACTCAGCATTAAATTGATCAGTTAAACTAGATAAATCGGGAGCAAGTCATGGCGCGTGGTGTAAATAAAGCAATCATTGTAGGTACACTTGGGCAAGACCCAGATGTCAAGTACACTGCCAGTGGTAGCCCCGTCGTCAATATCAGTGTAGCAACGAATGAGAGCTGGAAAGACAAGCAAACAGGCGAAGCGCAGGAACGCACTGAATGGCACCGAATTGTTATCTTTGGCAAGTTAGGTGAAATTGCAGCTCAATACCTTAAGAAGGGTTCACAAGCCTACTTTGAAGGCAAAATTCAAACCAGGAAGTGGCAAGACCAAAGCGGTAGCGACCGCTATAGCACCGAAATTGTCGCCAATGAAATGCAAATGCTAGGTGGCAGGCCTAGTGGTGGAGATAGTGCCGTTCCATTTAGCCCTCCAGCACAGCAACAACAACGCCAAGCCCCAGCGCAACAAAATACGCCAGCAGCACCGGCTGTTGCGCCAGTGGATGATGGCTTCGACGACATCCCGTTTTGACCCTCATGCCGGGCTTGCCTCGGTATCCATTACAAATCCTCTGGTTCTAGACGATAAAAAAAGTGAGGCCAAGTTACATTCATTCTCCCGTAACACAATGACCTGCTACGACGTATTCAATGGCGATGCCGACGGCATCTGTGCCTTGCAGCAATTGCGGTTGCATACACCAAAGCAATCCGTATTAATCACCGGGCTCAAGCGTGATATCGACTTGTTGAGCCGAGTTGATGCGAGTTCAGGCGATGAAATTGCAGTATTGGATGTGTCGCTCGAGAAAAACAGGGCTGCGCTCGACCGAGTGTTAAATGTCGGGGCGAATGTTTTTTACGCAGATCACCATTTTTCAGGTGAGATACCAGAACATCAAAGACTGGATGTACATATAGATGTAGCGGCAGACACCTGTACTAGTTTGATAGTGAATAAGTATCTGCACGGTGCTAATGCTAGGTGGGCCGTGGTAGGCGCTTTTGGCGACAACTTCGATCAGGCGGCACAGGATTTGGGGTCGTCAATCGGGCTGCTAGAGTCTGAATTAGCGCAATTACAACAGCTGGGGATTTGTCTCAACTATAATGGCTATGGATTCGAGCTTGACGACTTAATGTATCATCCAAAAGTACTGTTTCAAATGATAAACCCTTATTCAGATCCATTGGACTTCATCGCATTAGAGTCAGGGTATGGGAAGTTGTTGGCGCAGTTTCAAGCCGATATGAATATGGCCGAAGATTTTAGTCCTAAGACATCAAATGCTAATGGTGCGACCTACCTACTGCCAAATAAATCCTGGGCGAAACGGGTCGTGGGTGTCATGGGGAACGAATTGGCTAAAAAATATCCTGATAGAGCGCATGCGCTTTTGGTTGATATGGGCAACGGTGGTTACCGAGTAAGTGTACGAGCACCCTATAATAGGAAATTTGGTGCAGACGATTTATGCCGCATGTTTCAATCCGGTGGGGGGCGTAAAGCTGCTGCTGGAATTAATCAGTTAGAATTCAAACTGCTGTCTGAATTTGAGGCCCAATTTTTTACTCAATTTGACCGCAAGCCGGTGTAACTTGTTTATTTTAGTTATTATGGAATACGTGTACCGGGT
>JBLHID010000055.1:0-16337 GCA_047615545.1 Polaribacter sp. | reverse complement strand
CCCACCATGGGCATGTAGCCCTTGTTCTAATTGTAGGTCCAATGAGCGTCGGCCTTATTCGCCACAACTTCGGTGGCATCAATATCGAGCGTCACCTTCTTGCGTCGTTGCAATGCGGCTTGCAACACGGCCTTGTTGACTGCTTCCCACGCGAGTGGGAGAAAAAACAGGAGAGAAAAAACAGAAAAAAACAGGACATACATAGATTAAAAGAAATAGACAATAGCTTGTTATGGCAACAACGCTGAATAGTGATGATGATTTCTATGCTCGTTCAATGAAGCTGAGCCTAGTTTAAGGCTATCTGTTCGCCGACATTTTTCGATTTACTCAATATTGCCACAGGCTGCCTTAGCAATATCTTAAGTCGCCAAACCCGAGCCATACATAAACTCCCCCAGCTTGACTGTCAGTCATTCACTTCAAGCCCGGCAGGCGCCTCGGTTAGACTGGCGACTGCCATTCTTTATCTATTCTTTATTTTGTCCAGAATATTTTTCTAAAGCTGTCCGTTGCGATAATCGCTAAATGCCTGTTGAATTTCATCTTCAGTATTCATTACAAATGGCCCGCCGCGTGCAATGGGCTCGTTTAGCGGCTTGCCCGCAATGAGGAGAAATTGCGCCGCCTGTTCGTTAGCCTTGAGGGTGACGGATGCTCCTTTTGTGAGTATGGCTAGTTGGTCTGGCTCTATTAATACGGCCTCATCGTGTTCATTTAATAAACTAACTTCTCCTTTAATGACGTAGACGAAGGCATTGTGTTTCGGTTCTAGGGTTTCAGTGAATTCGCTATTGGCTTCGAGTTTGATGTCGAAATACAAAGGGGCCGTTAAGGGTTGCACGACTGGGCCTGTGGTGCCGTGTGAGGTTTTTCCGGTGATGACTTTGATGCTGGCATTGCCTCGGTCCTCAGTTGGTATGCCGTCGTTGTCATGCTCCTGATATTTAGGTGCTGTCATTTTGTGCGATGCTGGTAGGTTGATCCACAGTTGGAAACCTTCGAGTAGGCCGTTTTCTTGTTCGGGCATTTCGGAGTGGATGATGCCTTTGCCTGCGGTCATCCATTGCACGCCACCGGGTGCGATGACGCCTTCATTACCGGCATTGTCTTTGTGACGCATTCGGCCATTTAACAGATAGGTGACGGTTTCGAATCCTCGGTGTGGGTGAGGTGGGAACCCGGCAATATAGTCGCTTGGGTTATCGGAGCGGAAGGCATCTAGTAGTAAGAATGGGTCGAGTTCCGTGAGTGCGGGTTGGCCGATAACGCGCACTAGCTCAACGCCTGCACCATCGGTGGCGGGTATGCCGCTGATGACTCTGGCGACTTTTCTGGGAGATGTTGCAGTATTGTTTGTGGTCATTTTTCTCTCCTATGCGGCGACTGTGAGGATGGCTAGGTCGTCAATCTGCTGTTGTGCTTTTTTGAGGCTGTTGTCGGTGTCTACGGCCATTTGGTCTGCACTGATTATGTTGATGTGTTCGATGCCGATAAAGCCAAATACTTGCTTTAGATAATCGCTGACAAAATCCACCGGGCTTTGCAACGGTACACCGCCCGTGGTGATGATGATATCAACCTGTTTGTTTTTGAGCAGTCCGACTGGTCCTTCGTTGGTGTATTGAAAGGTGACGCCTGCTCGACAGACTAAGTCTATCCAGGCCTTTAGGGTTGCGGGTACGCCAAAGTTGTACATCGGGGTGGTGACTATGATTCGATCAGCCTGTTGGAGCTCTGCTATTAGCGTGTCGGATAGTTCGAGCTGGTGCTTTTGTTCGCTAGTGCGCTGGTCTGCTGGTGTGAAGTTGGCATTGATCCATTGCTCGTCAATAAATGGCAGGTCATGGTTTAGGTCACGTTGGCTCATATGAGCATCGGGGTAGCTTTGTTGAAATTTGGCAGTCAGTTTTTCTCCGAGATTTTTGCTATCTGAGGCCGATGAATTGGCGCTGGCATCAATGCGTAGTATTTGTTTCATGTTGTCATTCCTGTTTATTTTGATCGTCAAAGGTCTTTAGTAAGGTTATTATTATTGTTCTAAGAATATAGATAAACCATCAAAACTGAAAATCTCTGTTCAGAATATGAGAACAATATGAATAAATTCGAAGAGTTAGAGGCATTTGTGTCGGTGGTTGATAGCCATAGTTTTAGTGCCGCGGCGGATAAGCTGGGGGTCGCTAAGTCGTCACTTAGCAAACGCGTGAGTGAGCTGGAGAAAAGGTTAGGCGTGCAGTTAATGCAGCGCACGACGCGCCGATTGTCATTGACTGATTCGGGTCGGCACTTTTATCAGCGCGCGGTTACTGTGCTGGCGGACCTGAATGAGGCCGAGCAAATGGTGTCGGATGCTCAATGTGGGTTAATCGGCAAAATTAAACTGACGGCACCGCTCGGTTTAGGGGTTGGTCAGCTGTCTACGCCAGTATCTGAATTCATGTTGTTGCATCCGGGGATAGAAATTGAAATGGATTTAAATGACAGGCAGTTGGATCTGGTGGATGAGGGTTTTGATCTGGCTATTCGGGTGGGCGATTTGCAGGATTCGAGCCTAATAGCTCGTAAGCTAACGATGGTTGGGTTTGCGGTTTGTGCCAGTCCGGCCTATCTGGAAACGCATGGGGTGCCGAATCATCCTTCTGAGTTGGCGAGCCACGAGGTATTGGTTTACAGCAATATATCAGCCAGCGCGCAATGGAGTTTTGACGACCGCGGTAAGCGCGTGTCACCTCGGCTTAAGTCACGCATGAGTGCGAATAACGGGGAGATTCTCACCAATTTTGCCAGGCAAGGGCTCGGCATTGTGAGTGGGCCTTTGTTTTATATGCAGGGTTTTATCGATAGCGGTGAGTTGATCCCAATATTAGTGGGTTACCCTAGACAGAATGCTGGAATTTACGCTGTTTATCCGCCCGGCAGGCTGGTATCGCGACGGGTGAAAATGTTGAGTGACTATCTTTTCGCGTTTTTTAGAGATCTGTGAAATCGATTGTTGCTGTGCGAAGTATAGTATTAGACGCAGCCCCTAACAAATCGATATACTGCCGACATATTTTTTCAGGATTAACACGTGAGTATAAAATCAGATCGTTGGATACGTCGCATGGCACAAAACGAAGGCATGATTGAGCCTTTTGAGGCGGGCCAGGTGCGGGAGTCGGATGGCAATAAAATTATTTCCTACGGCACATCTAGCTATGGCTATGACGTGCGTTGCGCAAGTGAGTTCAAAATATTTACCAATATCAATTCGGCGATAGTTGACCCTAAGAACTTCGATGACAATAGTTTCGTCGATATCAATTCAGACGTTTGTATCATCCCGCCTAATTCATTTGCGCTCGCACGCACGGTTGAGTACTTCCGTATTCCACGAAGTGTGTTGACTGTTTGTTTGGGTAAGTCGACCTATGCGCGTTGCGGCATTATCGTTAATGTCACCCCGTTAGAGCCCGAATGGGAAGGCCACGTGACGTTGGAATTTTCTAATACGTCGCCATTGCCGGCTAAAATTTACGCCAATGAAGGTGTTGCTCAAATGCTGTTCTTTGAGGCAGACGAAGTTTGTGAGACGTCTTATAAAGATCGTGGTGGTAAATATCAGGGGCAGAAGGGCGTTACGCTGCCTAAAGCTTAAGGGCACCCTTTAAGGCAACCCCTAAGTGTTTTCTGTCAGGCACGTAGATCGAGTATTAGCCAGTTTCGTTCAGTTGCAATGGCGGATAGTTTTTCATCAGGGTTGACGGCTACGGGCGTGGCTACCTGTTCTAGCAAGGGCAGGTCATTAATCGAGTCGCTATAAAAATAGCTATTGTCGAGCGAGTGGTTGGAGTTTTTTAGCCACTCGTTTAACACCGTTACTTTTCCTTCCTTGAAAGTTGGTATGCCCAGATATCGACCGGTGTATTGATTGTCGATAATCTCTGGCTCGGTGGATAATATTAGGTCTATGCTGAGTAGTTCTGCAATTGGCGCGGTCACAAATAAGTTGGTTGCGCTGATTATAATAAGCTCGTCGCCTTGAGCGCGGTGCTTGTCGAGCAATGCTGGTGTGCCCTTGGCGATAATAGGTTGAATCCAGTTGCTGACGTAATCGCTACGCCAAGCATGCAAGCGGTCGATGGGGTGTTGGGTTAATGGTTTAAGTGCAAATTGCAGGTAAACCTCGTTGTCTAAATCGCCCCGTAGATAATCATCCAGAAAAATCTTGTTCTCGCGTTGATACACATCGGCATCGACAATGTTGTTTGCCACCATGTATTCGCCCCAGAGGTAGTCGCTATCGCCATTGAGTAGGGTGTGGTCGAGATCAAAAATTGCTAAAGCCATAGTGGATCGCCTCAGGACGGGTTGGTGTGAGTGTAATAGTGTGTAAAAATGGCGGTTCGAATTTTAAACGATTTATTGAGAAGAAGCGACGTGATCGACGTAGATGGATACAGAGCAAATGTTGGCATTATCCTGTGCAATCAAGAGGGGCAGGTGATGTGGGCAAAGCGAATTGGTCAAGATGCTTGGCAGTTTCCGCAAGGCGGTATATCGGCTGGCGAGACGCCGGCTGAAGCGATGTACCGTGAATTATGGGAAGAAACAGGTTTGCAGGAGGATGATGTCGATATTTTGGCATCTACTAATAGCTGGTTGCGATATAAGTTGCCGAAGCGCTTGGTTCGAAAAAATTCATTGCCACTTTGTATTGGGCAAAAGCAAATCTGGTTTTTACTACAATGCCAATCAGACGAGGGTAAGGTTAATTTGAGCGCTTCGGGTAAACCTGAATTTGATCACTGGAAATGGGTCGATTTTTGGTATCCTGTTGAAAACGTTGTGTTTTTTAAACGCCGTGTTTATCATTGCGCGCTGGTTCAGCTACAGTCTTACTTGCCAATTGTGATGGAATCGGCTATTAATGAGGCTTCTTTAATCGGCTAGTCTCTGATTCTGGCGATAAAGGACATCGCTAGCTAACCTTTAGGGAAGAACTGCTCCCCAACTATCAAGCAAGTAAAAGAACAGTCAGTTTTCTTGCGACATCTCGTCTGTGTCGTTTAAACGGATTGATTAAATCGGCAGGTATCTGCTTCATATTTAATCGCTAATTTATAGGTAAAGGTAATTATTTAGTGTCATCAATGCTCAACAGACTTCATCGTATTGTTAAGGCAGTTAGTCATGCGCCCGATATTCAGCATGCGCTCGATTTGATCGCCGACAGGCTGGTAATAGATTTAATAGCCGATGCCTGTACTATTTTTCTGGTATCCACGGATGACTCTGAAGAATTGATTCTAAAGTCTAGTCGAGGTCTCAATCCGGATATTAATGGCAAAGTGACGCGGCGTTTTGGTGAGGGCATTGTCGGTCTCATTGCTGCTAGAGCCGAGTCTATCAACCTGACTGAGGGTATGAAGCATAAGCATTTTATCTTCGTGCCTAACTCGGGTGAAGAGAGTTTCCCTATTTATCTCGGTGTGCCCATCATTTCGCACCGAAAAGTTTTAGGTGTTATCGCAGTGCAAAGAGCCGAGCGAGCTTTTGAGGAAGATGACGAGGCTTTTCTCAATACCTTGGCTGCACAGTTAGCAACATCTATTGAGCATGCCGAAAGCCAGGGCCGATTTAAGTTAGTAGGGAGTGGTACTGTCGAGTCGGTGACACATGTTGTGAAAGGCGTGGCAGGTGCACCTGGCATGGCTATCGGTAAGGCGCTTGTGCTTAACCGAGATGTCAATTTAGCTGCCGTGCCGAACAAGTGGGTGAATGACCCCGACAACGAAATTAAGAATTTTAACGATGCTATTCGGAATGTTCAGGAAGAATTGAGGGCTCTGGCCGAACGGATGCGTGATTCGTTGCCAGAAGAAGAATGTGCGTTATTTATTGCTTATGCGCAAATGCTGAATAGCGGATCATTGATTGACGATACATTGCGCGATATCGAGCAAGGCAATTGGGCGCCAGCTTGTTGGCGCGATACGATTGAAGCGCATGCCCGTATTTTCGAGCAAATGGAAGACGAGTATCTAGCCGAAAGAGCCAATGATATTCGTGATCTTGGCCGCCGCGTGTTACGTAAGCTCATGCTTAAACAAACTGCGTTGATTGACTTCCCTGATCAAACGATATTAGTTGGCGATGAAATTTCCGCCATCGATCTAGCCGATATACCCCCTGATCGTTTGTGCGCCATTTTATCGGCGCATGGTAGCGGTGCGTCTCATGTTGCGATATTGGCCCATGCACTGGGTATTCCTGCTGTCATGGGCGTGCCTAACTTACCTGTCAAACAAATGGATGGTTTGAATGTGGTGGTGGATGGTTATAGCGGCACCGCTTACATCGATCCGAATCAAGAAGTGCTGGCAGAGTATTGTACTTATCTTGAGGAAGAGGCCGAGTTAGAGCAAGACTTGCTGACGTTGAAAGATGAACCGGCTGTTACCAGCGACAATCATGCGATTGTGTTGCGGGTTAATTCTGGTTTGATGGCCGACCATTCGCCCTCACTTCGCAGTGGTGCCGAGGGCGTCGGTTTATACCGCACGGAAATTCCATTCCAGATAAGAGATCGTTTTCCAAGTGAAGACGAACAATATTATATTTATAAAAATGTGCTGGATGCTTTTGGTAAGTTGCCTGTTGTACTGCGCACACTTGATGTTGGTGGTGACAAACCACTGAGTTATTTCCCAATTAAAGAAGCGAATCCATTCTTGGGTTGGCGTGGCGTGCGGATTACGCTCGACCATCCGGAAATTTTCATTACCCAGGTACGCGCAATGTTGCGTGCCAATATTGGTCGGGGTAATTTGCAAATATTGTTACCGATGATTAGTGGCAGGAAGGAACTGGACGAGTCATTGACTATCATGCATCGCGCCAAAGATGAGATAGAAGAAGATTTTGGTCAAGTCATCGTGATGCCGCCAGTTGGCGCCATGATCGAAGTGCCTTCGGCAGTTTATCAAATTGAAGATATTTGTAGTGTTGTCGATTTTGTGTCGGTCGGTACCAATGACCTGACCCAATATTTGCTTGCGGTGGATCGTAATAACGAGAATGTGGCCAATTTGTTTTCGTCGCTTCACCCTGCTGTATTAAAGGCATTAAAACAAATTGCTGTGGGGGCTGGTTACTCTAATACACCGGTGAGCGTTTGCGGTGAACTGGCCGGTGATCCGTTAGGTGTGATGGCGCTGTTGGGTATTGGTATTGATAGTTTGTCGATGAGTACAGGCAGTTTACTAAAAGCCAAAAAGGTGATTAAGTCCTTCAGCATGACCGAGCTGAAAGAAATGTTTGAGGTTGCCGTCAAAATGTCGGGCTCATCCGATGTCCGTCAGATGTACACCGAGAGGTTAGATGAAAGAGGCCTCGGCGGATTAATTCGCGCAGGTAAGTAACGAGCAACGAAACTGGCTCAACGATTATTAAGCCAGTTCACTTGGGGTTGCCTCTAAAAAATGTTGTTGATTAAGCGAGATTAATGACCGCGTGGAACCACTTCATAGCCAGCTTCTTCAGGTTCATCGTCTAACATTTCATTAGGGAATCCATCAGCGACGATTGACAGGCCAGTCGCATCTTCGAGACGTCGGATAATATTGGGTGATAGTTCTCGTTCACCGTAGCGCTCGATACCATCGTTAAAAATATCAACCATAATTGGACTGATATCTAACGGGACGTTATGGCTTTCGGCTATCTTGTGGAATAACCCGATATCTTTCTTGACCAGATCCATGGTGAATGAAATATCTCGACTGCCATTTAAAATAACCTGACCTTCGGTTTCAGCCACGAACGAAGTGCCTGAGGACATTGTGATGGCCTCATAAGTGGTCGCCATATCCATCCCAGCCGCTTTCATTGTTACCATGGCTTCACACATAGTTAATAGGTTGGCTGTTGCAAGGTAGTTAGTCATTACCTTCAATACAGACGCTGATCCGATCGGGCCAGTGTGTAACACGCGTCGGCCTAATGTGGTTAGCATCGGAAGCATGCGCTCGAAGGTGTCTCTATCACAGCCAGCAAAGATCGATATATTACCTGTCGCTGCACGGTGACAACCACCAGAAACAGGGCATTCGATAGCAGAGGCACCTTTAGCCTGTACTAACTGAGCTAATCGTTTTACTTCACTTTCATCAGTTGTCGACATTTCAGCCCATATCTTGCCTTCGCTTAAACCAGCAAGAATGCCATCATCAGCTTCCATTACCTGTGAACAGGCTGCGGGTGAGGGTAGGCAGGTAATGATGACGTCACAGGTCTGGGCCAATTCTTTGGGGCTATCGGCTCGGCTTGCGCCTTGATCTACAAATGATTGCACGAGATCTTCATTTAAATCTCGAACCGATAGTTCATAGCCATTTCTGAGAATTGATCCTGCTAGTTTGCCACCAACATTGCCAAGTCCGATAAATCCGATCTTCATGTCATATATCCTGTCATTATTTGATTTTTATTAATAAACGATTGCTAAACCTAAGAGTGAGAAACAGCTCTGGGAGAGTGTAGTTTTGTTCAGGTAAGGCTAAATTGGTTTAACTACCGCCAATATGACTACCACGAACAATATGATGACTGGCATTTCGTTAAACCAGCGAAACCAAACATGACTGCGGGGATCATCACCCGCTTCGAGCTGTTTAATGACGCGACCGCAATAAAAATGATAAATAACCAATAAAATAACCAGTACAATTTTGATTTTAAGCCAGAGCATTCCAGCATAAGCGGCCCACCCATAGCCGAATGTTAGCCAAGCACCAAACACTAGCGTGAGCACCATCCAGGGTGTCATGAAACGGTATAGTTTCTTCTCCATTAAACCTAGGTGAACTTTGACTGAGGCATCGGTTGTCATGGCATGATTGACGAATAACCGAGGTAAATAAAATATCCCCGCAAACCAAGCAACCATGAAAAATATATGTAATGCTTTTATCCAGATCATTAGTGGCTTCTGTTGTGAATTAATTAACGACGTTTGGTGTTTCCAGTGATCGGTATACTAGTACCTGGTATCACTAACTATGTATAATGCAGCGCTCATTTTAACCTGAATATTGAATCTAATTAAATGATTAAAGTAGGTATTGTTGGCGGCACAGGGTATACCGGTGTCGAGCTTATTCGATTAATTGCGAATCACAGTGATGTACAGATCGAGGTAATTACCTCGCGCTCGAATGCCGGCACCTTAGTGTCTGATGTTTACCCTAATTTGCGTGGACGTATTAGCTTGCCATTTAGTGAGCCAACGCTCGAGGCTTATAAAAATTGTGACTTGGTGTTTTTCGCTACGCCCAATGCCACTGCCATGTTACAGGCTCAAGCGCTACTGGATGCTGGTATCAAAGTCATTGATTTGGCTGCTGATTTTCGTTTCAAAGATGTTGATCTATGGGAGAAATGGTATGGCGCAACGCATGCTTGCCCAGATCTGTTGGCTCAAGCTGTCTATGGCTTACCAGAAATCAATCGTGACGAAATACGGTCTGCAAGTTTAGTCGCAAATCCTGGTTGTTACCCAACATCGGTGATTTTAGGGTTATTACCATTGCTTAAAAATGGCTTCATTGAACCATCGAGCATTATTGCTGATTGTAAGTCAGGTGCCAGTGGCGCTGGACGCAGTGCCAATGTAGCCACGTTGTTTAGTGAAGTAACTGAGTCAGTCAAGGCTTATGGAACAGCAGGACACCGCCACCTCCCAGAAATAAGAGAGATTCTAAAAATGTTTAATGCGGATTCTAATCTGGTGTTTAGCCCCCATTTGATGCCAATGATTAGAGGTATCCACTCTACAATATATGCAGATGTGATTGGCGACGCCGGCAATTGGGCACACGAGGTCCAGCAGGTTTTCGAGCAAGCCTACAAAGACGAACCATTCGTCGATGTCATGCCAGCAGGTTCACACCCCGAAACTCGGTCGGTCAAAGGTGCTAACACCTGCCGCATAGCGGTACATTACTTGGAAGAAAATAATAAGTTTGTGGTTTTATCGGTTATCGATAATTTGGTGAAAGGTGCCGCAGGGCAGGCAATTCAAAATATGAACTTGATGTTTGGACTTGAAGAGGATGCCGGGTTGCATTCATTGGGAATGATGCCATGAGCCAGTTGCATCCCGGTTTTCAAGTTAGTCGATACAAGCCCTGGAAGCTATGGTTGGGGGTCGTTTTGGTGGGGCTATTATTATGGCTATTTTTCGTACTGGGCCAAGCCTATCAGTCTTATGAGCTGTCGTATTTCAAGTTAGAAAGAAATACACTGGTAAAGCAAATTGATGAGTTGGAGTCTCGAAACCATAGATTGGTTACAAAGAATGCTCACCTGTCGAGTACAACTCGAATCGAGCATGATGCCTACGTGCGAGCGAATCTGGAGCTCATAAAACTACAGCAAGAATTGCTAAAGCAAAAAGAAGAGCTGGTCTTTTATCAGAGCATCATTTCCCCGACTGATGTAGCGTTGGGTATTAACGTACACACTTTCGAAGTTAGCCCAAAAGGCAAAAAAGGAGTGTTCAGTTACAAAATGGTGCTGACAAAACGGGGTAAAAGCACGAGAAGTATTACAGGCACTACGAAGGTTCTGATTCGTGGTGAGGACCAAGAGGGTAGGCGCGAGTTTCTATTGTCAAAAATCGACCTTGATAAATCGGAAAGGGATGCTAAATTCTCATTTCGGTATTTTCAGGTTTTCGAAGGTACATTTTCTCTTCTTGAGGACTTTATACCGTATGAGCTAGAAATCGGTATCGTTTCTACCACAAAAAAGATAAAGTCATTTTCCGAAAATATTTTATGGGCAAAAGTCTTGTCCGAGGACAGTTAACATGTTTAACAAAAAAAAGACGTTTCATGCTGCTCGAATTGACACTTTGGTAGGGCAGGGTACCGAAATAAAAGGCAATTTGGTGTTTTCTGGTGGGTTGCATATCGATGGTAATGTTATTGGCAATGTTATAGCCGAAGAGGGTAGTTCTTCCATTCTTATCCTCAGTGAGTTTGGCCGGATTGAAGGTGAGGTTAAAGCGCCTAATATGGTGCTTAATGGTGAGGTTGTTGGTGATATATATGGCTCAAATCGGGTAGAGTTGGCGCAGAAATCGAGAATAAAAGGTAGCGTGTATTATAACGTGATTGAAATGGCGATTGGTGCCGAAGTTAATGGTGGGCTAGTGCATTGTCCAGCAGATACCAAGCCACAGCGCGCTTTAGAAGATAAATCAGCTGGCCGCAAGGGCAAAAAGAACGACGAGTCGACTGAGGCTCAAGTATAAAGAATAGCAAAATCGTCCGCCGGTTTTTGGTGGCTATTTTTAACCAATAAGAATAGTTGACTAAAATAGTCGGGAAAGCTAAGGTCAGGTTAGATTACACAGAGGCTAGTATTGTGAATATTACAATTGATGCGAATTTCGGATCGATGATTAAACCCATCGTTAGTACTGTTTTAGACTTTTCAGATGCTGCGGCTCTAAAGGTTAAAGCGCTAACCGAAGAGGAAAGCAATCCAAACCTGAAGCTTCGGGTATCCGTTTATGGCGGCGGTTGTTCAGGATTTCAATACACTTTTTCGTTAGATGAAGAAGTGAAAGAAAATGACAAAACGGTTAAGAATCAAGGGGTGACGCTGGTGATTGATCCCATGAGCTACCAATATTTGGCAGGTTCAGAAGTCGACTTTAGTGAGGGGTTGGAAGGCTCGATGTTTGTCGTGAATAACCCTAATGCTAAGTCCACTTGTGGTTGTGGCTCGTCTTTCTCTATCTAGTTTAATGGTACGAATTTAAGTCAAAATTTGTACTAAAAGTAAAAGAATCCATTTAAGTAAAGGCCATTATACTCGACATTGGTATCAATATTACCGGCGTTATTCAAATCGAGTGAGAACGCTTTCACGCCGCCTTCAATGCCTAGCCCAGTGTTCGACTCATAACCTACTAAAAAGGTTGAATCATTGGCGCTATTGTCCCCGCTACTTAGCTGCATGAGGTTAGCCCCAGCGTAAAACCCTGTAAACGGCAGATCAAATTTTGCCGAAATATAGAGTGACGGCACAGTTTCATCAACAACGATATTGTCGCCATTAATGCCCACCTGACCATCGAAGCGCTTAAGGTCGACTCCTAGATCGAGGTTGACCCAGTTATCAAGCACTTCGTAATACAATACGATGTTATCGTGAGATAAATCAAAGGTTGATGAAACATTGCTACTAGCATTGTAGGTATTACCATTGAAGGTCTGACTTTTTGTTAGGGTCTTGTTACCAGAAGTTGCAAGGTCAATGGTTTGGTATTTTACATTGGGTAATACGGGAATCGGATGCTCCAGTATGAATACAAGCGAGGTTTGTGATGGATCATTAATACCCAAATCGCTTTTAGTTTGAATACTGGCGTCATTTCCACTATTAAAGTTACCCGATAAAATCGGTGCCCAATGGCTAATCCCTATATCAAGTCTGACGAAGTCAGCGTTAACTGAGGTTGTTGGCATACATAGGAGTGTGGCAACGGCAAATACTAGACTGTTCCTTGTTGTCTTCATGTTTATCCTGATCGAGCCTAGGCTTTAAGCGGTAAAGTTAATATAAACAGGAATTATAGCGAATAAATCAATAAAAATGTGCATTGTTAACCGTTAGTGTGAAAAAAATTTTCATTGGTAGGTTGAACTTAATTATTCCCGCTATAGATACCACCTAGAATGCCCTGCCGACTGGCGTGTGTAGAGGAGGGAATATTGCCAGGTTGACCATCGATTCTCTGTTTGGCTAGCCAGGCAAAGGCGATTGCTTCTACATAGTCGGGGTCAATACTCAATTGTTCAGTGGTTTGTATTAATACTTTAGGTAGCCGTTTTTGAATGCGCGCTATTAAATGCAAATTGCGAGCACCGCCACCACAAATAAAACACTCTATCGGGGAATTCGGTAGACCCGAAATGCTATCGGAAATCGATAAGGCGGTTAGCTCAATCAAAGTAGCTTGGATGTCTTTAGGGGCGTGTTTATTAATGTCGAAAGCTGAGAGCCATGTCGAATTGAAATGATCGGTCCCTGTTGATTTCGGCGCGGCCTGCTTGAAAAAGAGTTCTTTCTCAACTATCTCAGCGAGAAGTTCGTCAATTACGCGCCCACTTTTGGCCCATTGTCCACCATCATCATAAGCTAGGCTTTTATGTAAGCCGACCCAATAGTCACTAAGTGTATTGCCAGGCCCAGTGTCGAAGCCCATGATTTTTTCGGTTGGGTTGGACGGTAGATAAGTGATATTCGCAATGCCACCTATATTGATAATGGCCCTATCAGTGGTTGACGATGAAAATACAGTTTGATGGAAGGCCGGTGCTAGTGGTGCGCCCTGACCACCGAGCGCAATATCAATGCCTCTGAAATCCGCTACAGTGGTGATGCCTGTCTCAACAGCAAGCGTGTTAGGATCGCCTGATTGCAACGTGTATGGAAATGATGCATCAGGGCAGTGCCGAATCGTTTGGCCATGATTACCAATAGCACGTATTTGTGCGCGGGTAAGATTAGAGCTCTTAAGTGACTCGTTAACGACAGTGGCATAAGCATGGCCAAGCTCAATATTGAGTTGGCATAAAGAGTCTATGCTCGCAGTCTTATCGTATGTTATGTCACTAATGCGTGATTTTATGGATGCAGTGTATGGGTGGGTTTCGCTCAGCAAAACTTTGGGTGGCTTGCTATTAAAATCGACAATGGCAATGTCAATGCCATCGAGGCTCGTTCCTGACATCAGCCCTATGTAAATCTCAGGCGATGCTATAACGGACATTAATTTGAATTGGCGGCTAGGGTTTTTTCGATGACCTGCAACATAGATAAATAAACCTGAGTATTCTCTTTAAAGTGAGGTAGGTTAGATGGATGAACTGGTACTGCCTCTGGCAGCCTTACGGTCAGTGGATTTCGGTGCGTCCCATTGACGCGAAATTCATAATGAAGATGCGGGCCGGTTGCTAGCCCGGTGCTACCCACGTAGCCAATAATTTGGCCTTGTTTCACTTTTTTGCCAACTCGAATGCCCTTGGCGTAGCTGTTCAAGTGACCGTAAACTGTTCTATAGCGACCACCATGTTGAATGAATATAGCTTTGCCGTATCCTCCTTTCCTACCGGCTAAGACAATTTTTCCATCGCCGGATGCGCGTATTGGTGTGCCTCTGCGGGCGGCGTAATCAACGCCTTTATGAGATCGCCATTTAGCCAAGACAGGGTGCCACCGTTTCAAACTAAATTTGGAGCTGACGCGAGCAAATTTGACTGGGCTTCGCAAGAATGCTTTGCGCATGCTCTTGCCATCTTCGTCATAATAATCGCCTTCACCTTTAGGGTTGGTGTAGTAAACGGCTTTGTACAATTTGCCGTTATTAATAAATTCAGCCGCCAAAATCTGACCGCTCTTTATTTTGACGCCATCTTTGTACAGTTCATTGTAGGCAACACCAAACTGGTCCCCTCGGCGAATGTCGAGAGAAAAATCAATATCCCAGCCGAAAATATTGGCTAGGTCCATAATAACGCTCTCAGGTATATCACCTGCAGCAGCTGCTTCGAACAGCGAGCTCTTTATAATGCCTTGTCTAAAAACTGGTCGGGCATCAAGTTTGTAATTGATTATTTGACTAGTAAGTGACTGATCCTCATTTAGACGAATTTCCAATGTCTTCGTTGTGTCGTAAACATACTTCATTTGTCGCAGAGATTTCTGTTCGTCTAATAGTAAGTGAACTTTTTGGCCTGGTTTGATATAGCGCAGCGCCTTTGTGTGGTCATTGAGAGCGGAAACATTATGTGTCGTAGTCGCAGACAGGCCGTTAGCCGAAAATATAGCAGCCAGCGTGTCTCCTGATTTGATTGTAATAATTTTCCAGTCATGATTCTCAATGGCTACTTTGGCTTTTACTATCTTAACTTCAGCCTTAACTGCCATAGCTTCTGGTTTTACTAGCTTAACTTCAGTGCTCACTGCCTTAACTGCTATAGCTTCTAGTTTCACTAGCTTAACTTCAGTGCTCACTGCCTTAACTGCCAAAGCTTCTGGTTTTACTAGCTTAACTTCAGTGCTGACTGCCTTAACTGCTATAGCTTCTGGTTTTACTAGCTTAACTTCAGTGCTGACTGCCTTAACTGCTATAGCTTCTGGTTTTACTAGCTTAACTTCAGTGCTGACTGCCTTAACTGCCATAGCTTCTAGTTTCACTAGCTTAACTTCAGTGCTGACTGCCTTAACTGCCATAGCTTCTAGTTTTACTAGCTTAACTTCAGTGCTTACTGCCTTAACTGCTACAGCTTCTGGTTTTACTAGCTTAACTTCAGTGCTCACTGCCTTAACTGCCGCAGCTTCTAGTTTTACTAGCTTAACTTCACTGCCCACTGCCTTGATTGCCGTAGTTTCTAGTTTTACTAGCTTAACTTTGGTGCTCACTACCTTAACTTCAGGCTCAATATTCGCGAATTTCGAGTCAGGCAGGGGTAGCTTATAGTGTAATTGTGGTGGCTTGGGGGTAGAATCCACCACCTCGGATAGAGCCGTCGGTTCCCAACTAGAGGCGCTGAATCCGAGCAAAGTGACCGCGGCAGAAGCCACGGTCAATTTCAGTAGTAATTTAATTTGTAATTTGGACTTAAACGCCAACACAAACGGGCGCCGAATTGTAGTAATACGGCTTGATTTAAGGTCCAGTTCTTGAAAACTCATTAGGTATATGGCGTAAGCTATTGGTTAAATTGATATATATGTATAAAAAATACAGCCCGGAAAGAGATATAACATGATTTCTGTCGAAGATGCAATGCAGAAGATCAAAAGAGGCGCAGATGAAGTATTGGTCGAGTCTGAATTACGTACTAAATTATCTCGTGGAAAGCCTCTCAATATAAAGGCTGGGTTCGACCCAACAGCACCTGATTTGCATCTTGGGCACACAGTCCTTATTAATAAAATGCGTCAGTTTCAAGAGTTGGGACACCATGTCATGTTTTTGATTGGTGATTTCACTGGCATGATTGGTGATCCCACCGGGAAATCAGTCACACGTCCCGCGCTGACATTCGAAGAGATTCAGGAAAATGCCCGGTCGTATAAAAATCAGGTGTTTAAGATTCTAGATCCAGATTTGACTGAGATATGCTTCAACTCGACTTGGCATGGAAAAATGACGTCCGCCGACATGATAAAGCTTGCCTCTCGGCATACCGTAGCGAGAATGTTGGAACGTGATGATTTTTCTAAGCGATTCAAGGGTAACCTGCCCATCTCGATTCATGAGTTTTTATACC
>JBLHID010000054.1:0-16904 GCA_047615545.1 Polaribacter sp. | reverse complement strand
CGGCTGTGACTATGGACAGGGCTACCTATTTTCTAAGCCCTTAGCCGCGATAGAGTTTGAAAAATTATTTTAGTATTAGTGAGGAAGATGTTTCGAACATGGTTTTGACTGATTTTTGCAATGCGGAGAGTAAAATATAAGAGTTACTTAATTGATGAAAAGACCTGCTTTTAACCTCTACGTGCTGTGGCTTAGTTGTTATTTACGCTTGAAATTAACGAATATTAATACTACTCAACTGAGAGACTAACTCTCTTTTCTCCCTCCTTCGGCATTTACTGATGAGTAATAAATAAACCAGACCACCTCGTAAAATAAAAAATATAGCTGAAATTCCAACCTTCTTAATGTTTTACATTAAGTTGTCCCAATAACCTATAGTTTTATATACTGATATCGTTTTTCAGTTATTCGTTTTCTGCTAAGTGGTTGACGTCGTTGGGAAAAATCCTGTTTAACAAGCCCAAATTTACTTGACTTAAGCTTAAAATGAGCCATATTGTGTATAGATGTGGTTAATTGTGTCACATCGTGTCACAGAACTGGGTTAACCGTGAGCAAATTCAGAGGGGTCTCCAATTTATCGCTAGATGCAAAAGGCAGGATAGTATTGCCCGCGCGCTATCGTGAGCCACTATCTGAAATCTGTCAAAGCCAACTAATCATTACGATAGATACTGAGCAGCCTTGCTTATTGATCTATCCACTCAACGAGTGGGAATTAATCGAAGAAAAAATTGAAGCTCTTCCTAGTTTTAATCCTACAACTCGCCGTATCCAGCGCCTCCTAATTGGTCACGCCACCGATGTCGAAGTCGATGCGAATGGTCGAATGATGGTTGCCACACCGTTACGTGAATACGCCCAACTGAGTAAGAAAGTAGTAATGATCGGGCAAGGTAAAAAATTCGAACTGTGGGATGAAGAGACTTGGAATAAATGTCGTGCCGAATGGGTAAATGATAAAACTGATGGTGAATTACCAGCCGCTTTGGCGGAGTTAACCCTGTGACCGCTAACCAATTCGAACACGCACCGGTACTTCATTCCGAAGTATTGCAGCACATGAATATCAAGCCAGATGGCTACTATGTAGATGGTACCTACGGCCGAGGCGGACACGCAAGTTCAATTTTGGCCCAGCTGGGAGAAAGTGGCAGGCTTGTCGTCATGGATAAAGACCCTGATGCTATAACGCAGGCAAAAATATTACTGAGTACGGATAGCCGCGTCACGATACTGCATGATGACTATGAAAACTTGAGTGATCATATTGCAAGTCTCGGTATGGCGCAGCAGATCGATGGAGTATTGCTCGATTTGGGTGTGTCGTCGCCGCAACTAGATGATGCCGAGCGCGGTTTTAGCTTTCAGCGCAATGGTCCGCTCGATATGCGCATGAACCCAGAGCAAGGTCAGTCAGCGAGTGACTGGTTGGCTCAGGCTGAAGAAACAGAAATTGCTCGAGTGCTTTGGGAATATGGCGAGGAACGTGGTTCGCGACGCATAGCGAAGCATATTATAGAGGCAAGGGAGGAGGGGTGTGTCGATGACACTGCGACTTTGGCCGCGCTTATTAGTGCTTGTATTCCTAAGGGGAAAAATCATAAACACCCTGCAACACGCAGCTTTCAAGCCATTCGTATTCACATCAATCAAGAGTTAGAGCATATCTATAAAGTGCTTGAATCGATCTTTGATGTGTTGAAAATTGGAGGCCGGGTACAGGTTATTAGTTTCCACTCTCTAGAGGATCGAGTCGTCAAACGATTTTTTAAAAAGCACAGTACAAGACCCCAGATTCCACGAGGCTTACCGGTTCGAGAAAGTGAGATAGTATCGAATATTCGGTTTTCTTTGATAGGTAAGGCGATTAAGGCCAGCGCCAAAGAGTTGAAAGATAATCCTCGAGCCCGAAGTGCGGTTTTACGCGTCGCTGAGAGAACGGCCTGATGCACCAGTTATACGGGACAGCACTCTTGTTGGCCGTCGTTCTCGCCAGTGCACTGACAGTTATCTATGTCAAACATGAGAGTCGAGTTTTGTTTTCAGAACTAAGAAATGTTCAAAAAATGCAAGATCAGAAAGTCATCGAGTGGGGGCGGTTGCAGTTGCAAAACAGTACCCTTGCAACCCATAGTAATGTTGAATCACGCGCCCGCAAATCTCTAAACATGAAGTTGCCTGAAACCGTTCAATTGGTGCGTATGCCGTGAGTGACACCGGCGTGAATGATTCTAACGGGCAGTCTCTATTTTTTGGCGGCAGACACTACTTCGTGTTGTTTGTTCTGTTATGTTTAATGGCTGGGTTGGTTGGTCGTGCGCTATACCTGCAAATCGTCGAAAAAGAGTTTCTCGCCAGTCAGGGCGGTCAGCGTCAAATACGCACTATCGAAACCCCGGCTTATCGTGGTGCGATCCTAGATCGATTTGGTACATCATTGGCGATTAGTACGCCGGTCGACTCTGTCTGGGCCAATCCCTCCGAAATATTACAGAACTTGCCAGCACTTAAAAAGATTACCCAGCAGTTGTCGATCGATTACAGCAAGACAGTCGAACTTTTGAAGCGCAAAGCCAACAAAGAATTCGTCTATCTTAAGCGACAGATTGAGCCTGAACTAGCCAGCCAGGTGTCAGATGGTATAGATGGCGTGTACACACAGCGTGAATATCACCGCTATTATCCTGCTGGTGAAGTAGTTGGGCATCTTGTTGGCTTTACAGATGTTGATGACAACGGTCAGGAAGGACTTGAGCTGGTTTACGACGACTGGTTAAAAGCCACGCCTGGTGCCCGTCGCGTTATCCGCAACCGAAAGGGTGCCGTGATTGAAGAGATCAGCCAGGTGAGTGCTGCTCAATCAGGTCAGGATGTTTATTCAAGTATAGATATGCGATTGCAGTACATTGCTTATCGTAGTCTTGCTCGGGCGATCAAATATCATGCAGCCAAATCAGGCAGTGCGGTATTGCTCGATGTCAGAACAGGCGAAGTACTGGCAATGGTCAACCACCCGTCTTATAACCCTAATCAAGGTAAAAAACAGACTTCAAGCGAACGTCGAAATCGCGCTTTAACCGATGTTTTCGAGCCTGGCTCAACCATTAAACCGTTTACATTTGCAGCGGCTATTGACCGAGGTCTTTATAGCCGAAAAAGCGTTATTGATACCTCACCTGGTTGGTACATGGTGAGCGGCCATCCGATTAAAGATTCCAGGAATAATGGCGTATTGGATCTCGCCAGTATTTTACGAAAATCGAGTAATGTGGGTGCATCACACATCGCGCTGTCGATGACAGATAAGGAGCTTTGGCGGTCATTTAGCGATTACGGATTTGGTGAACCGCCGGGCGTCACCTTCCCCGGTGAGTCATCAGGCTACTTCAGACATTTCACTGATTGGCAAAAGCTCGATCAGGCCATCATGGGTTTTGGCTATGGTTTGTCGGTGTCCATTACACAGTTGGCCAGAGCCTACGCGATGATCGCCAATAAGGGCCGGCATGTTGATGTGAGCTTAATACGTAAAGAGCCGGAACGAGAGATCGAGAACCAGGTTGAGAGGCATGTCATGTCTGCCGCAACAGCCCAAATGGTGCTTGAAATGATGGAGCAGGTTGTCGGCCCAAAAGGTACAGCACAATTAGCGGCTGTCTCTGGTTATCGAGTAGGTGGGAAAACTGGAACCTCGAAAAAGAGCGTTGCTGGCGGTTATAATAAAGACAACTACGTTTCTGTTTTTGCCGGTGTAGCCCCTATTAGTGACCCTCGTTTGGTGATGGCAGTGATAGTCGATGAACCGACTCAAAATGGTTACTACGGTGGTCAGGTAGCGGCGCCAGTGTTTCAGGAAGTGATGAGCAATGCTCTGCGAATTTTGGATATTGCCCCGGACGACATTCCTTCATTGCAAGCGCAGATAGTTGATAAGGGGAAAGGTGCGTGATGACGACTAATCCCAAATCCGCAGGCAAGGCACTAACCGAATTATTACAAGGGTTTGATGCAGCACAAGCCATACCAAACATTAATATATTTGATATCGCAAGCAGCAGTCGTCAGGTTGCCCCAGGCTCTTTGTTCGTTGCGCTGCAAGGCGGCACAACACATGGTATCGACTTTGCTATTGACGCAGTAAAAGCAGGCGCCGTTGCCGTGATGTACTGTGCTCAAGATGATTATAGTGAAAAGCGAATTGCTTTATTGAGTAAGCAAGCCGAAACGCAGTGGATTGGCATTGATAATCTTGTTCAAGTCGTTGGTGAGGTTGTTAGCCGGTTCTACGGCGAGCCCAGTAAGGCGATGACCATTATTGGGGTGACCGGCACGGATGGTAAAACAAGCGTCACACACCTAGTTACACAGGCATTGACGCGGCTGAGCAAAAATACAGCCAGTATCGGAACCATCGGATATGGGGTCGGTAATGTGCGTCAACCGACTACCCACACAACACCCGATGCCATCACGCTACAATCCTATTTACATGAATTTAGAGAGCAGCAATGTGAATATGTTGTGATGGAAGTATCATCTCATGCACTCGATCAATACCGAGTGGATGGTTGCAATTTTGATATTGCCGTACTGACCAATCTAGGTCGAGATCACCTCGACTATCATGACACTCGGCACGCCTATGCAGCCGCAAAAGCCCGGTTGTTTAGTGAGTTTGAATTATCTGGAAAAGTACTTAATGTAGATGATGAATTTGGACACAGTTTGTGTGATCAATCCGAGACTTCGGCGTTAATTCGGTTCTCTGCTCGGCCTCAATCTTCAGGCTCAAGTAATGAGCAAGGCTGCGCAACTATTGATGCAGAAGTTCGATTAATCAAAAGTGATATCACTGATCGTGGGCTATGCATGCAAGTGGCTTCTCCAGTGGGCGAGATCCTAGCCAATACAGCATTGATGGGACGTTTTAATATCGAAAATACCTTGGCCTGTATTTCCACTCTAATTGCTCTTGGGTTTGATCAGGCACAAATTCAGCTGGCAGTAACTGACTTGCAGTCCATTCCCGGGCGAATGGAGAAATTCATAGGCGCATCTGACCAACCGGCTGTAGTTGTCGACTTCGCGCATACAGAACAGGCACTAAGGGCTTGTCTGACCACCTGTCGAGAATATACAACGGGCAAAGTTTGGTGTGTCTTCGGTTGTGGCGGCGATCGTGATCAAGGTAAACGCAAAGGCATGGGGCAGGCCGCCGAGCAATTGGCTGATAGAATAATCATCACCGATGACAACCCGCGAACGGAATCACCTGAACAAATCGTACAGGAAATTTTATTAGGTCTCTCGAACCCAAAAAAAGCGTCCGTGGTACACAGTCGCTTGGCAGCCATTGAGCTTGCACTGTCTGAAGCTGACGCAGATGACTTGGTCGTGATTGCCGGGAAAGGACATGAATCGGAGCAAATAGTCGGCTTTGAGCGATACCCTTTTAGTGACCGTCTTGTTGTACAACGAATCCTGAGGATAGCGAAATGATATCCCTCAGCTTGCAGCAGTTAGTCAGTATTTTTAGTGCAGACGGTTTAGTTGCCGGAGACGGACTGCCCACCGTGCAATTTAAAGGCGTAACTATCGATAGCCGTAACGATTGCAGTGGGCAACTATTTGTAGCCCTTAAAGGCGAACGCTTCGATGGACATGATTATGTGACGAGTGCCTTCGAAAATGGTGCCGTCGCAGCATTGGTCGAATCACACCACGATAGTGATATTCCGCAAATAATAGTCCCAGACTGCAAGCAAGCAATGGCGATGCTCGCCAATTTTTGGCGTCATAACTGTAGTGCAACCGTCATCGCTTTGACCGGCAGCAATGGTAAAACTACGGTTAAGGAAATGCTGCGCCAAATATTGCAAAAAGAAGCCCTTACCCATGCGACCAAAGGCAATTTCAATAATGATATTGGTGTGCCACTCACCCTATTCAGTTTATCAAAGCAAGACCGGTTCTCGATTATCGAAATGGGCGCAAATCACCCAGGCGAAATAGCCAATCTGGCCGACATAGCCGAACCAGATATTGTGTATGTGAACAATGCGGCCGCAGCGCATTTAAGCGGATTCGGAAGCTTACAAGGCGTGATTGATGCAAAGGGTGAGCTGTATACCTACTGTCAACCACAGCACAACGCACTTTTCAATGCAGACGAGAGTGCTAATCAGCAGTGGCAAGCGACTTGTGGGGCGGAACATACTATGAGCTTTGGACTGAATACGTCAGCAAATGTGCAAGGTCAATGGCAGACAACTGACGAAGGTATATCCCTCGATGTGAAATATAAGGGACAGACTTATCAGGTATATATTCCAGTATTCGGTGAGCACAATGCGCGTAATGCACTTGCTGCAATATCACTTGCAGTGATTGCCGGCATCAAATTTGAAACAGCGGTCATAAACCTAACCGGTTTTGAGCCGGTAAAAGGTCGCCTGCAAATGATGCAAGGCCCGAATAATAGTCGACTAATCGATGATAGCTATAACGCTAACCCTGGTTCGTTAGAAGCAGGCGTTAACGTCTTATGCTCATTAAAGGGTGAGCCGTGGTTGGCTTTAGGCGACATGGGTGAACTGGGTAGTGATGCTGAATTACTACACAAACAAGTAGCTGAGGTAGCGAAAAAGCAGGGTGTAAAAAAGCTATTTGGTATAGGGCCGATGAGCTGTGTTGCCAGTCATGCATTTGGTGATTCTGGTTACTGTTTCGATAAAGTCGAAGATAGCGCCACGTTGATTAGGGCGTTAATACATCAGGATGTGAATCTACTCATTAAGGGGTCGCGCAGCGCTGGTATGGATCAGTTGGTGAAAGCCTTGGTTGCTTCTGACGCTGTAGTCGAAGAACACAACCCCGTTACGACAAACATTGATAAGCGCAAGGGCGATCAGTACACAAAAGGGGCAAAAAATGCTGTATAGCTTAGCTGAATATTTGTCCCATTTTCATAGTGGATTTAATCTGTTTGGCTACCTCACGGTGCGTAGCATTCTTGGGGTGTTAACGGCGTTGCTTATCTCGCTGGTTATTGGACCCTCCATGATTCGTTATTTGAGTAGTTACAATATTGGGCAAAGTGTGCGTGATGATGGCCCCAAAAGTCACTTTTCGAAGGCCGGTACACCGACGATGGGTGGCGCCTTGATCTTGGTCGCCATCGTGGTCAGCACCTTGTTGTGGAGCAATTTGTCATCACGATTCGTATGGATTGTTTTATTTGTCACCATCGGCTTTGGCGCGATAGGTTGGATTGATGATTACAAAAAAATTGTACACCGCAATTCGAAAGGTTTGATTGGCCGCTGGAAATATTTTTGGCAGTCGGTTGTCGGCCTAACTGCTGCATTAGTTCTATTCAATACGGCCCAATTTCCAATCGAAACGCAACTGATTGTACCCTTCGTCAAAGATATCTTGATTGACCTTGGTTGGATGTATGTTGTCTTAACTTACTTTGTCATCGTCGGTTGCAGCAATGCTGTGAATCTAACTGACGGCCTAGACGGCTTAGCTATTTTACCTACTGTTTTAGTCGGTGGTGCATTGGGTGTCTTTGCCTATCTCACTGGTAACATCAATTTCTCTGGATATCTAGGCATTCCCTATGTCCCAGGCGTGGGCGAAATGGTTGTGTTCTGCGGTGCGATTGTCGGCGCTGGGTTTGGATTCTTGTGGTTTAACACCTATCCCGCACAAGTGTTCATGGGCGATGTCGGGGCCTTGGCATTGGGTGCTGCATTGGGTGTTGTTGCAGTCATAGTGCGTCAGGAGCTAGTGCTATTTATCATGGGTGGAATTTTTGTTGTTGAAACAATATCGGTGGTCTTACAGGTAGCCTCATTCAAACTTACCGGTCGACGCATTTTCCGGATGGCGCCATTACATCACCACTTCGAATTAAAAGGTTGGCCGGAACCTCGAATCATTGTTCGGTTCTGGATTATCACAGTGGTTCTTGTGCTAATCGGACTGGCGAGTCTCAAGGTTCGTTAATGCGAAATATGAATTCACAATCAAATCACCATGCTGATGTGAACTATCTGGTAGTAGGCCTAGGCTTAACCGGTTTTTCTACTGCGCGATATTTGATGTCGCTGGGTTACCGTTGTCGCGTTCAAGACACACGAGACATACCACCCTATTTTCAGGCGTTACACAAAGCCTATCCCTCTGCCGACATTGTCAAACAACCGCTAAATGCCGAGCTGATTACTTGGGCAGACGTACTGGTGGTGAGTCCCGGGTTATCAATCTCACAACCTGAGATTGTGCAAGCCATTGATCTAGGGAAATCAGTCATCGGTGATATTGAATTGTTTGCGCAAGCCACAACCGATAAGCCAGTTATTGCGATTACTGGGTCAAATGGTAAGAGTACCGTGACCACGTTACTAGGCGAAATGACTGCCGCTGATGGTAAGTCAGTTGGTGTGGGTGGTAACCTAGGTATTCCCGCACTCGATCTATTGCAGCAACCTGCCGACTACTTTGTGCTCGAACTATCTAGCTACCAACTAGAAACAACACAATCTTTACAGCCTGTCGCTGCAACAGTGTTGAATCTGTCGGAAGATCATCTCGATCGATACGACAGTTATGCCGACTATATCCAAGCCAAATTACATATTTATCAAAATGCGAAAATATGCATTAGCAATCAAGATGATGAAACCACGCGTCATGATTCGAATGATATTTTGTTTGGTTTGACTGCCAATGGAACAGCGGAATTTGGGCTGGTCGAAAACGACTCTGGCATCTGGTTAGCCCACAAGGGTGAGCCCTGGGTCAATGTTAATCTACTGAAAATTTCCGGCCGTCATAACTGGGCTAACTGTTTGGCCGCCATGGCACTGGCTAGCACACTGGATATCTCCAAGCAGGCCATCATTGATGTATTGGTTGAGTTTAAAGGCATTCCACATCGCAGTGAATGGATAGCTGAAATTGACGGTGTTGAATGGGTAAATGATACGAAGGCAACTAATGTTGGTGCCGCGTTGGCGTCAATCGAAGGCCGAGATCGTCCGATTATATTGATTGCTGGCGGGCAATCAAAAAATGCCGACATGAGCGTACTTTATGAAGCCATCAAGCAGCAGGTAAAACTGGTATTGTTGATGGGCGTTGACGCAGATAGAATCGAAAAATCATGGTTAGGTGCAGCACCTATCGAACGTGTCGCCAACATGGAAAATGCGGTTGCTCGGGCAAGCCAAAAAGCAGCCAGTGGCGATTGTGTTTTACTGGCACCCGCCTGTGCCAGTTTGGATATGTACCCAAAATTTGAGGCGCGTGGCGATGATTTCGCTTACCATGTCAGGCAGTTACGGCATGACTAGGCAGGCAACCAGAAAAACACCATTGATGGATAAGCCAAGTCTTGACTTCAACGTCGATCTTGACAGAGTCATTCTATTTCTTTACATCACATTGGTATTGTTAGGTTTGGTCATGGTGGCTTCGGCCTCTATCGGCATTGCTGATCAGCAAATCCAAGATCCGTTTTACTATGCGAAACGACAATTTGTGCGCATTTTAATGAGTCTGGTTCTAATCTGGATTGCGTGGAGAATCCCGCTCGAATTCTGGAATAAAAACGGTATGGCGCTGATGCTAGGGTCAATCGTATTACTTGGTATGGTTTTAATCCCTGGTGTCGGCCATACGGTCAATGGCAGTACGCGTTGGTTGAATTTTGGTTTATTTACCTTTCAGATATCCGAAGTGTCAAAACTCTTCCTAATAATTTATCTCAGTGGTTACTTGATTAGACGAGCAGCAGAAGTGCAAACCAACACAATGGGGTTTTTAAAGCCAATGTTTATTATGGCATTTGCTAGTGGTCTACTAATCCTTGAGCCTGACTTTGGAGCAGCGGCAGTATTGTTGCTAACTGGCTTAGGTATGATGTTTCTAGGCGGTGTTCGATTTGGACAATTCATTTTATTTGTCGCTGGCACATTGGCTATTATGGTAATGCTTTCCATTTCGTCACCTTACAGAATGTTACGTATCACGTCTTTTCTCGACCCATGGGCTGATCCATTCAACAGTGGATTCCAGTTAACACAATCCCTAATCGCCATCGGTAGCGGCGGCTGGTTTGGTAGTGGTCTGGGTGGCAGCATTCAAAAACTATTCTATTTACCCGAAGCGCATACTGACTTTCTATTCGCTATATACGCCGAAGAGTTTGGACTAGTTGGGACAGTCATCTTGATAGCACTTTATGCCGTATTTGCGTTGCGTTGTTTTTCGATTGGGAAAATGGCGTTGCTCGGTCAACAGCCTTTTGGTGCATACCTTGCTTATGGGGTTGGATTGCTGATCACATTACAAGCAATCATCAATATTGGCGTCAATATGGGCGCATTACCAACCAAGGGATTAACGCTACCATTTATCAGCTATGGCGGTAATAGTATGTTGACAATGTCATTTGCCGTCGGCCTAGTGTTGCGAGTTCATAAGGAATTCAAACAGGCTGGAAGCCCTGAATCTAGCGGCGCACGAAGCAGTAATAACAAGATTCTTGATAAAATTAGAAAAGGTAAGCCTGGCAAAAATAAGCGGGTAAGGGCATGACTATGGTCGTTCAAAAACCAATACTAGTAATGGCCGGTGGCACAGGTGGTCATGTTTTTCCAGCGTTGGCCGTTGCCGAGTATTTGCGTAATCAGGGTGAAACCATTATCTGGTTAGGTACCCGCACGGGTATCGAAGCAACGGTCGTTCCAGCTGCAAATTTTGCTATCGAATGGCTCAGTGTGCAGGGTTTACGAGGTGGTGGCATCGTTACCTTGATATTGGCGCCTTTCAGAATTGCAGGTGCCTGCTGGCAAGCGCAAAAGATACTCAGACGCCACCATCCAAAAGCAGTTCTTGGTATGGGTGGCTTCGCATCGGGTCCCGGTGGTTTGATGGCATGGCTTCTAAATGTGCCACTATTTATGCACGAGCAAAATTCAGTGATGGGGTTAACCAATCGTTTGCTCTATCGTCTCGCAGCACGTAATTATTTTGGTTTCGCTAAAGCAGCAATCAACATTCCCCGAAGTGAGGTGATAGGCAATCCCGTTCGAGCTGACCTCATTGGCCTTGACTCACCTGAAATTAGGTTCTCTTTACGAGACTCTGCGGAACAGAATAGAAAACTAAACCTACTCGTCATTGGAGGTAGCCTAGGTGCTGCCAGTTTAAATCAAAAACTACCAGAAGCAATTGCATTATTAAGCAAGGCAGATAGACCTCAGGTAAAACACCAATGTGGCAGAAAGCATAGTGTTACTTGCAATAAAAACTACCAAAATAACTTGGTTGATGCCGAAGTATTACCCTTCATAGATGATATGCGTGCCGCTTATGAATGGGCCGATCTCGTAGTTTGCCGATCTGGTGCGCTAACTATCGCAGAGCTGGCAGTGGTAGGCATCGCATCAATCCTAATCCCTTATCCTTATGCCGCTGATAATCACCAGTTTCACAATGCCTGTTTTCTGCAGTCAGAAAATGCTGCCCGTGTGATTAATGACGCTGACCTTACTAGTGAATCCTTGGCTTCATTATTGACCCATTTCCAAAACAATCGAGATGAACTGATTGCAATGTCCGTTAATGCTCGCGCACAGGCGACAGTAGACGCTACTGAAAATCTGGCCAAAGGTATCCTCACTGGAGCAATATCATGACAGTTAGTGCCAAACATTTTATGCGACGTATCAAAAACATCCATTTCATCGGTATCGGTGGTGTTGGAATGAGTGGTATTGCCGAAGTATTCCACAACCTAGATTATGTCATTAGTGGTTCAGATATTGCCGAAAGCGCGATGGTCAAACACCTACGTGCCCTGGGTATCAAGATACATATAGGGCATCAGCAGGAAAACATAGACAACGTACACGTGGTCGTTATATCGACTGCAATCGATGAAGAAAACGAAGAAATTATTGCCGCCAAAGCGAAACGCATCCCCATTGTTCGTCGGGCCGAAATGTTAGCCGAACTAATGCGTTTCCGACGAGGTATTGCTGTCGCTGGAACACACGGTAAAACCACAACCACAAGTTTGGTCGCGAGCGTGTTAGCTCAAGGAGGTATTGACCCTACTTATGTGATTGGGGGGAAACTTAATAATTCTGCTAGCCACGCAAAATTGGGCTTAAGTGACTATCTGGTAGCCGAGGCCGATGAAAGTGACGCGTCATTTCTATATCTGCAGCCGATGATGTCTATCGTCACTAATATTGATCAAGATCACCTGTCGACCTATGAAGGTGACTTCGAACGATTGAAGCAAGTCTTTGTAGAGTTTTTACATCATCTGCCTTTTTATGGGCTAGCGATTCTATGTATCGATGATCCCGTTATTCGCGAAGTGATGGATGATATAGGGCGTCCAGTACTGACCTACGGTGAATTGGAGGGTGCCGATGTGCGCATTACCAATATAGTCCCCAGAGGCGCCAAGACGGCGTTCTCGGTAATGTTGCCGAACGCAGAAGCACCGCTAGATATTGTGTTAAATCTAACTGGAAAACATAACGTACTAAATGCGACTGCCGCGATCGCGGTGGCCTACGAGCTCGAAGTTGATAATGAATCGATTGTTATTGCATTGGCTGAATTCGCGGGAATTGGTCGCCGATTTCAAATCACAGAGGATGTTGAAGTCGGAGCAGGCAATGTTATGCATGTCGATGACTATGGGCATCATCCAAATGAAATAAAAGCAACCGTAGCCGGCATTCGAGCAGCTTGGCCTGAAAAACGGTTGGTGGTCGTTTTCCAACCTCATCGCTACTCACGTACTCGGGATTTGTTTGAGGACTTTAGCCAAGTTCTGTCCGACGTAGATCAACTTGTTTTGTTGGATGTCTATCCCGCTGGTGAAAAACATATTAAGGATGCCGATGGCCGTTCATTGGCCCGTTCAATTAGAGGGCGAGGCAAAGTCGATCCAGTATTTGTTGAAGATCTAGAAAACCTTGATGAGGTGGTTGAGACCGTTTTACAAGACAGTGATATTTTTCTGACACTAGGTGCCGGTAGTATCGGTGCTTGGTCAGCAAAATTTCTGTCACTACATAGTGGACAGGATAAGTGAACGTGGCATCAAATATTTCTTACAACGGCCAATTGTTGCGCGACGAATTAATGTCGAAGCACACTAGCTGGCGCGTGGGTGGAAAGGCCGACAACTACTACATTCCTACTGATTTAATTGATTTGCAAAATTACCTACAATCCATCCCCAGTGACGCAAATATTTATTGGGTTGGTCTTGGCAGTAACATGCTAGTGAGAGACGGCGGTATTCGCGGTCATGTCATTGCGACACTAAATGTATTGCGACAAATCACCCTGTGTGATGATGGACTCGTCTATGTTCAAGCCGGAGTGACCTGCGCCAAACTAGCTAAATTTTGTGTAAAACAGGGTTTGACTGGGGCTGACTTTTTGGCCGGAATTCCCGGTACTGTTGGTGGAGCGTTAGCCATGAATGCCGGTGCATTTGGAAGTGAGACTTGGCCATTTGTAGCGCAAGCAGAAATGATTAATCGACAAGGTGAATTGATTAAGCGTATGCCAGAAGAGTTTGATATTAGTTATCGCCGAGTAAGCCTGTTTCATAACGAATGGTTTGCAGGGGCAAGATTTCGCTTTAACACACATCAGGTAGACCAAAAAGATTCGAACATAAAACAGTTATTACAACAACGTAATGCGAGCCAACCCATAGGGTTGCCTTCTTGTGGTTCGGTGTTTAAAAACCCACAAGGACAACACGCTGCCAAGCTAATTGAAATGGCTGGTTTAAAAGGTTATTGCCTTGGCCATGCTTGTGTATCGAACAAGCACGCGAACTTCATTATTAGTAATGAGCAAACATCAGCTAAGGAAATTGAAACCTTAGTCGCATTTATTCAACAAACGGTTAAACAAAAATTTGATGTCACGCTTGAGACAGAAGTACGAATACTGGGAGACGAGTTATGAATTTTGAAAGTTTGAAACCGTCAATTGAATCAGTCAAACAGATTGGACGAGTTGCCGTTTTAATGGGTGGTACTTCTGCCGAGCGCGACATATCGTTAATGAGTGGCAACGCAGTTTATATAGCACTTATTAATGCTGGCGTCGATGCATTCAAACTGGACATTCAGCACAATGCGATCAACCAACTACAAGATATGAAGGCCGACCGAGTTTTCAATATCTTGCATGGTCGTGGTGGTGAAGACGGACAATTGCAGGCCGTAATGGACAACCTTGGAATCATCTACACAGGCAGTGATGTTTGCGCATCGGCTCTCGCCATGAACAAATTGCTGACCAAGCGTGTACTACGTGGCAGCGGTTTACCAACGCCCGAGTTTCAGGTGCTAAACAGCGAAGAGGATTGCAAACGATTATTAGAAGAGTTGGGCCTGCCCGTTTTCGTGAAGCCAAATCTTGAAGGTTCTAGCATTGGTATGACAGCAGTTACTAAGGCAGAAGGGCTCATTCCAGCCTGGGAAAAAGCCCGTGAGTTTGGTGAAGTGTTTGCTGAAAAGTGGATAATGGGGTCAGAGTACACAGCGGGATTTTTAGGTGACAAAGTACTGCCATTGATAAAGCTAGAAACACCTCGTGAATTTTATGACTACGAAGCTAAATACTTTTCTGACGATACTATCTATACCTGTCCTTGCGGATTAGACGAAAAAACAAACTCGATCATTAACGAATTGGTCACTGAAACAATCAAAGTAACGGGCGTTAAACACTGGGGTCGTGTTGACATCATGCTCGATGAAGATAAGCAGCCATATATTATCGAAGTCAATACTGTGCCTGGTATGACTGATCATAGTCTGGTGCCGATGGCAGCTAAACAGGCAGGGCTCGATATGTCGGAACTGGTTCTGAAAATTCTTGAGTTAACTCTAGAAGGTCAAAACGATGCTTAGTTTTCGTAAAAAAAATGCTAAACAGGCAAAGAAGAAAGCATCAACAGACAGTAGCTTCAAGTTCAAATTTCGAGGCATATATACTTGGATCTTGGTGATAGTGCCTTTGTTTGGGGGTATTTCGTACCTAGTGCAAAACCATACATTATTGCCGATTAAGACCATTCAGTTAGCAGGCACATTTCAATATATTGATCATCAGGAAATTGAGACGGTGCTACGACCTTTTGTCGGTGCAGGATTTTTCTCACTTGATATTCAAAAGGTGATGAACAGTTTGAGTAATAAATCTTGGGCAGAGTCTGTTTCCATCAGGCGAGTATGGCCTGATAGGGTAATGATTAAAATTATTGAGAAGAAACCATTAGCACGCTGGGACGATGAACACTTACTAAGTGACAAGGCGGAAATATTTTTGGCGAATGCGAAGGCCTTTGAGAATTTACCACAGATCTATGGTTCGAATGGTCAGCCTAAACAAGTACTACAACAATATTATGATTTTTCTGAACAGTTTCGGTCGCTGGATGAAACAATAAGCCAAATTAATATTGATAACCGAGGAGCGGTTGACATCAAACTGGCAGACGGTTTAAAAATTAAGCTGGGTAGAGATAACGTAGATAGCAAAATCGAAAGACTGGTGTCTATATATGCTCAGCAAATACGGCCCAGGCGTACAGAGATCGAGCAACTCGATTTACGCTATAGCAATGGCTTTGCAATTGCTTGGAAAAAGGAGGCGCTGATTGACAGCGATGAAGCGACCCTATGGAGAAAAAATAATGTCTAAAAAGAGCACTAATAATCTGATAGTCGGACTAGATATTGGCACCTCTAAGGTTGTTGCGATCGTTGGGGAAATCACGGCTGAAGGTGGTATTGATATCATCGGTATTGGCACACAACCTTCACGAGGATTGAAAAAAGGGGTCGTAGTCAACATAGAATCAACAGTGCTGTCTATTCAGCGAGCGGTCGAGGAAGCCGAATTGATGGCAGGTTGTCAGATCCGCTCTGTATATGCTGGTATAGCCGGTAGCCATGTGCGTAGTATCAATTCACACGGCATAGTCGCGATAAAAGATAAAGAGGTCACCGCTGCGGATGTTGCACGAGTGATCGATGCCGCTAAGGCCGTCGCTATCCCCGCTGATCAACGTATTCTGCATGTGTTGCCACAGGAATTCATAATAGATAGTTCAGAAGGCATTCGTGATCCGATAAGCATGTCCGGTGTGCGTCTCGAAGCCAAGGTTCATCTGGTGACAGGCGCGATGAGTGCGGCCCAGAATATTATCAAGTGTGTACGTCGTTGTGGTCTTGAGGTCGATGACATTATCCTCGAGCAACTCGCATCAAGCGCGTCGGTTCTCACAGATGATGAAAAAGAACTGGGTGTTTGTCTGGTCGATATTGGTGGTGGAACAACCGATATTGCGGTGTTTTCCGATGGTGCAATTCGCCATACGGCGGTGATTCCAATAGCCGGCGATCAAGTCACTAACGATATTGCCGTAGCGTTACGGACACCAACCCAATATGCCAACGACATCAAAATTAAATATGCCTGTGCATTGCGTCAATTGGCGACAGATGACGAAACCATAGAAGTCCCAAGCGTAGGTGACAGAGAGCCGCGCAGGCTTGCACGCCAAACGTTGGCCGAAGTAGTCGAGCCACGTTACGAAGAGTTATTGAGCCTGGTCCATGCCGAGTTAAGGCGGAGTGGTTTTGAAGAAATATGTGCCGCTGGTGTGGTTTTAACCGGTGGTAGTTCCAAGATGGAAGGCGTTATCGAACTAGCAGAGGAAATTTTCCACATGCCCGTGCGGTTAGGCTATCCACAACATGTATCTGGATTAGTTGATGTGGTGAGAAATCCTATACATGCCACCGGTGTTGGACTGCTTCTGTTTGGAA
>JBLHID010000053.1:0-17193 GCA_047615545.1 Polaribacter sp. | reverse complement strand
ATTTGCGCTCGCAATACTATAGGCACGCATCAATGGGCCGGTTTCCTGTTGTAACCCGATCATAATGAAATGACCATTCTTGAATCGAAATCCAGGGTTACGAGTGCTGGTAAAGCTAAACAAATTTTCATTCCAATGGTGAACACCGGTAATTTGTTCGGTGTTGTATGACTTCATTATTATGCTCTTGGATAGTGAATTTCTTCAATTCTATTGTAGATTTACTATATATGTAAAACAGGTTAAATTGATATAACTAATCAGTTTTATGAATATGGGGGAGAGATTTTGAAATACACATTGCGTCAACTTGAAGTTTTCTTGGCTACTGCCAGTCACTGTAATATTAGTCGGGCGGCCGAGCAGTTATTCATGACTCAATCCGCGGCCAGCAACGCCCTAAAAGGGCTCGAACAGCATTATGATGTGAAGTTATTTGACCGTATCGGTAAACGATTACAGTTGAATGACCAAGGTAGGTTGATACGCCCACAGGCAGAGGCATTGTTAGCGCAGGCTAGGGAGTTAGAATTAGTACTCGAACAACAAGCCGAGAATGGCCTGCTGCAAGTGGGTGCAACATTAACGATCGGTAATTATCTGGCTGTTGATCTGGTGGCTAAATACACGCGTTTACACCCCGATTCTCAAATTAAGTTGCAAGTTGAAAACACTGAAAGTACTGCAGCAAAAGTAATTAACTTTGAATTGGATATTGGACTAATAGAGGGTGAGATTAATCACCCCGATCTTGATGTAATTCCTTGGCAAGATGATGAGTTAATTGTTTTTTGTGCACCAGATCATCCTTTAGCAACCATTCAAAAGGTAAATGATGACCATCTGTTACAGGCACAATGGGTTTTACGTGAAAAAGGATCGGGTACGCGTCAAACCTTCGATCGAGCCATGCATGGCTTGTTACCTCAACTTGATATAAGCCTAGAGCTGCAACACACGGAAGCGATAAAACGTGCGGTCGAATCTAAGTTGGGTATTGGTTGTCTCTCGAAAGTGGCCTTGCGCGATGCCTTTGCAAAAGGTCGGCTATTGCCCCTGAAAACACCGACCCGCAATTTTGAACGGCAATTTTACTTTATCATTCACAGACAAAAATATCGTAGTGTAATTTTGAAACGCTGGTTAGAGTTATGCATTGGTTCGCTCGCATAGTTTAATAAAGTTCATCTATTGGACATGCCTTGGCAATCCCATATGGCTAAACATTTTGCTACAATAGACACCTGTAATCGAGAGGGTTAAAGCTAATGATTTCGTTAAATCTTTCAGTTGATGAAGTTCGTATTATTGGTTGTTTGATGGAGAAATCGGTCACAACACCCGATCAGTATCCACTGACATTGAATGCATTAACTAATGCCTGTAACCAAAAGTCGGCGCGTAGTCCTGTGATGACGCTAACGCAAGGGATGGTGCAGCACGCCGTTCGTGGCTTATCGGATAAACATTTGGTCCGAATCGAAGAGAACTTTAGTCGTGGCATCGAAAAATACAGTCATCGGTTTTGCAATACATCCTATAGCGAACTGCAATTTGATAAGCCCCAGTACGCCATTGTTTGTGTGCTGTTATTGCGAGGCGCACAAACACCAGGAGAGCTTCGAGCACATAGTGGGCGCTTACACGAGTTTGCTGATAACGCAGCTGTTGTCGAAGCATTGTCGGGATTGATGACGCGTGATGATGATCCGCTCGTGGTTCAGTTACCCCGAACAGCGGGGCGCAAAGATGCTGAATATATGCATTTGTTTTCTGGCGCTATTGATGTCGATGCCTATGTTGAGACGGTTCAAACGAATAAAAGCAGCGAGCCTTCAACGCGGTTGAGCATGGCTGATCTGGCGCAAAGATTAAGCGACCTAGAAGCAGAGGTTGCCGAGTTAAAGCAGCAGCTTGGTGTGTCGTAATGGTAGTCGGAATTATTAGCCATGTACTGTGTAGCGAACATGATATGGGTGAGTCTCACCCGGAATGCCCGGCGCGATTAACCTCGATAGAGAAGCATTTAGGCCTTGCTGGTCTCGATGAGGCGGGTCTTGATAAGACTGTCGAGAATATCGAAGCTGTATCGATCCCTAAAGCGCTATTGTCGCTCGCACACGACGATGTCTATATCGATTACGTGTTTGATAACTCGCCGAACGATGGTTTGTTTCCACTAGACCTTGATACGACCATGACACCCAGCACACTGGCTGCTGCCTTGTTGTCGGCAGGTGCTGCGGTACAAGCAGTAGATTTAGTCATGGAAAACAAAGTGACGGCTGTGTTTTGCGCTACTCGTCCACCAGGACATCACGCTGAGCGAAATAAGGCGATGGGTTTCTGTTTTTTTAATAATGTCGCGATTGCAGCGGCTTATGCCAAACAAAAATACCAATTGAAGAAAATTGCGATTGTTGATTTTGACGTTCATCATGGAAATGGTACCGAAGACATAGTGAGTGGTCAGCCCGGTGTGCTTTTTTGTTCTACTTTTCAGCATCCATTTTATCCGTTTTCCGGTGTCAGTGATGGCGTTGCCAATGGTGGCAATGATGCAGACGGTCACGGCGAAACAGCATCAAATGTTATCAATACACCGCTGAGTGCGAATGCCGGTAGTGCCGAGTTTCGTCAAGCAATACGCGATCACTGGCTACCGGCTTTAAATCAGTTTAAGCCGGAGATGATTATCATTTCGGCTGGTTTCGATGCCCATGCCGAAGACGACATGTCGCAGGTTCAACTCTATGACGAGGATTATCGTTGGGTCACTGATGAATTGAAATTTGTCGCAGATCAATATTGTCAGGGACGAATGGTTTCGGTATTGGAGGGCGGTTATAACCTCGAGGCTTTAGGCCGCAGTGTCGTGGCTCATATTCAAGGTTTGATCGGTTAATCGATATTGATGAAAATCAAATGGTTGTCTTTATATTTTGTTACCCTGCTACTGCCGTTAGCTGTGCATGCAGGTCAAGATCAAGTGCCACGAGTTGCGGCGGCCTCGAGCTTGCAGTTTGTTTTGCCAGAAGTGCTGGCCGAGTTTAAACGCCAAACAGGTCATTCTGTCAGAACGACCTTTGGCTCTTCTGGCAATTTTCGTCGACAGATTATTCAAGGTGCCCCATTTGAGCTGTTCCTGTCGGCCAATGAGGCTTATGTCAGCGTATTGGTTGACAGGGGTTTGACGGTTGATTCCGGTGTTGTCTATGCTCAAGGCCGTGTTGCGCTAGTCGTGCCTAAAAATAGTGAGTTAAAACTGGGCAGTAATTTAACTGGTTTGCGCGACGCGCTCGACAATAATAAGATTACCCGATTCGCGATTGCTAACCCCGATCATGCGCCCTATGGTCGTGCCGCACGGGAGGCACTTAAAACATATGGACTTTGGAATGCCATTCAGATGTTTATTGTCAAGGGAGAAAATGCATCTCAAGCGACCCAGTTCGCCGTTAGTGGATCGACTCAGGGCGGCATCGTGCCTTATGCATTGGCAGTATCACCGATTATTGCCAAATCGAATCAAGTGGTGTTAATTGCTCAATCCAGCCATCAGCCGATTGGACAGCGAATGGTCTTGCTGAAAGGTGCCGGCAACGTTGCTCGACAGCTCTATGACTTTATTAGCAGTGCTCAGGCACAGGCAATATTCACTCAGTTCGGAATCGAAAGTCAGAGTATGGACCAGAGAGTGAGCCAATAAGCACGATGGATATCACTGCCCTAATCCTATCGTTAAAACTGGCTTTCTGGACCTGCGTTATATTATTCCCAGTGGCTATTTTCTTTGGACGGTTACTCGCTTGGCGACAGTTTGCCGGTAAAGCTTGGCTCGAAGCGTTGATAGCATTACCTTTGGTATTACCCCCGACGGTATTGGGTTTTTACCTGCTATTGGGTATGGGAGCGACTTCGCCATTAGGCGAATTTTATTTTTCAATCACTGGGCATCATCTGGTGTTCAGCTTCGATGGGTTGTTGGTGGCTTCGGTGATTTTTAACCTGCCATTTGCGATTCAACCAATGCAACGTGCCTTCGAGGCTATTCCAGCCAATATTCGTGAAGCTGCCTGGTGCTGTGGTTTGTCGCGGTTCGAGTCTTTGTGGCGTATCGAGTTACCGCTAGCTTGGCCGGGCGCGATGTCGGCATTGGCGCTCACTTTTGCACATACACTGGGTGAATTTGGTGTGGTGCTAATGGTGGGTGGAAGTATCGAGGGTGAGACCAAAACTATCGCTATTTCTATCTATGACCGGGTGCAGGCTTTTGACAATCACACCGCTGGCACCATGTCGGCTTTTTTACTGGTGTTTTCGTTAGTTACCATAGGATTTGTTTACCGTTTAACTTATAGACGTCGGCAGCAGGTGCGATAAGTTATGGATAGCAATAATCAAGCTAGCACCGGTATATCCGTCAAAATATCTCAAATGCAACCCATTCCTCTAGCGGTTGAGATAGAGTGCAGAGCAGGTGAATTGCTCGCGTTAGTCGGGCCATCGGGCAGTGGAAAGTCGACCATATTAAGAACCATCGCCGGTTTGCATAAGCCCGAAACAGGGTTTATTCGATGTGATGATGAGGTTTGGTTCGATGACCAAAAATCTATTTCTATAGGCACTCAACATCGCCACATAGGTTTCGTGTTTCAAGACTATGCGCTGTTCCCCCACATGAACGCATTGCAAAATGTGGTTGTTGCTTTGGGTCATCTTGAGCGTAATGTGCGCCAAGCCAGAGCTATGGCATTGCTATCTCAGGTAAACCTAAAAGGGTTGGAGCATCGTAGGCCAGATGACTTGTCAGGTGGTCAGCGGCAACGGGTAGCATTAGCAAGAGCACTAGCTCGTGAACCTAAAGTTTTACTGCTTGATGAGCCTTTCTCAGCAGTCGATCAGGTGACTCGACGCAAGCTACAACGGGAATTGGTGATTCTACGCCGCAATATCAAAATTCCTATTTTACTGGTCACCCACGACCTTGATGAAGCGGCCATGTTAGCTGATCGTCTTTATGTACTACATAAAGGCAAGACACTACAAAATGGGCCGCCAGCCGAGATTTTGCGTCATCCCATAGATGCTTTAGTAGCGAGGTTGATGGGGCACACTAATATTTTTTCGGCGACGATTGAAGGTCATTATCCAGAGCAAGCACTAACACGAATAGTTTGGTATGGATTATTATTGGAACTTGAGCTGAATCAGTCTCTTGCAGTAGGAACGGCCATAGATTGGGTTATCCATCCAGCGCACATCATCATGCATCGACGCGGTAGGCCATCACATGGTGAGCGCGAAAACCCAGTACACGGTGTCGTTAAAGAGTTGATTGTGCTAGGTGAGACATCCATTGTTAGCCTAGAGATTAAAGGTGATGATGCGGTCTTTTTGAGCTTTAAAATTAGCACTCACAGCGCAAGCCGGAATAACCTTGAAGTAGGTGCAGAGGCCAGTGTTTCACTACTGACAGAAGGCATCCATTTGATGCCTCCATATCAATAAATCGGTTTTCAGTAGGAAACTCAATCGCCCCGGGTTTGTTGAATAGAAATAGAGTTGAACCAGCCCCGGAGAGTGCAATAGCGGGCGTATTGCGCCAGATGTCTCAAAAACCTTGAGCGACTCCGACCTCAACTTCAAATCAAAGCACCAAGCCCAAGCAGATCGCCGTACCAGTTTTCAGGGTAAACATGGCATCAACTAAATGATTAAAGTGCTAGAGCCGACTTAATAGCCGACTCCAGCACCGATCCTATCGACCTAAATCGCTACCAACCAGTAGCCTGCTGAACCCCTTTGCCTAATTCAGCCGGGGACCGAACAGTGTATACGCCGGCTTTTTCTAATGCAGCAAACTTGTCCGCTGCGGTGCCTTTGCCTCCGGCAATAATGGCGCCGGCATGACCCATGCGCTTACCTTTTGGGGCAGTCACACCAGCTATGTATGACACCACCGGTTTACTGACATTACTTTGGATGAATTCAGCTGCTTCTTCTTCTGCGGAGCCGCCAATTTCTCCAACCATCAAAATTGCTTTGGTGTCAGGATCGGCTTCAAATAGCTTGAGTGCATCGATAAAGTTGGTACCAGGAATCGGGTCACCACCGATGCCAATACAGGTGCTTTGGCCGTAGTTCAAATCAGAGGTCTGTTTCACGCACTCATAAGTAAGCGTGCCAGAACGTGATACAACACCGACTTTACCCGCCATGTGCATCGGCCCTGGCATAATGCCAATTTTGCATTCATCTGGGGTAATGATACCAGGGCAGTTGGGGCCGATTAATCTCGCACCACTCATTTCGACTGCAATTTTTGCTTCCAGCATGTCGAAGATTGGAATGCCTTCGGTAATACAGACGATTAATTGAATACCTGATTCAGCAGCTTCGATAATTGAATCCTTACAAAATGCGGCTGGTACATAAATCACGGTTGCATCGGCCTGAGTCGCATCGATTGCATCGCGAACAGTATTGAAAACAGGCAGATCAAGATGGGTTTGGCCGCCTTTGCCCGGCGTAACGCCACCGACCATTTTTGTGCCGTAAGCAATCGCCTGTTCACTGTGGAAAGTACCTTGTTTGCCGGTAAATCCCTGACAGATGACTTTAGTGTCTTTATTAATTAAAACGCTCATTTTGCATCTCCTACTGCGGCCACGATCTTCGCGGCAGCTTCATCCAAATCTTGAGCAGCAATTAAATTTAAATCGCTAGCATTCAATACAGCCGTGCCTTCTGCTGCTTTCGTGCCTTCAAGTCGAACTACGATAGGAACCGATATATTCACCTCGGCAACAGCCGCGATAATGCCTTCTGCAATTAAATCACAGCGCACGATACCGCCAAAAATATTAACCAAAATACCCTTTACTTTATCATCCGATAAAATGATCTTAAGTGCCTCGGCGACTCGTTCTTTAGTCGCACCGCCACCGACGTCAAGGAAGTTGGCAGGCTTGCCCCCCTTGAGCTGGATGATGTCCATCGTCGCCATAGCGAGTCCTGCACCATTAACCATGCAACCTATCTCACCATCGAGTGCAACATAATTCAGATCCCAGTCAGCAGCACGATTTTCTCGTTCATCTTCCTGACTTTTATCCCGCATCTCTACTAAATCGGGGTGGCGATAGAGTGCATTGCTATCGATATTGATTTTGCCATCGAGGCATAATAGGTCTCCGCCGCCAGTAATAACCAGTGGGTTGACTTCGACCAGAGCGATGTCTTTATCGACAACTAATTTTCCCAGACCTGTCAGTAATTTTGTAAACTGCTTTATCTGATCACCACGCAAACCTAACCCAAAGGCCAGTTCGCGGCATTGGTAAGGCATAACGCCTGTCATTGGATTGATGGTTGCTTTGAGAATTTTTTCTGGTGTTTCTTCGGCTACTTTCTCTATCTCTACACCACCTTCGGTGGATGCCATGATTACTACTCGGCGCAGAGCACGATCCAGTACAACCCCTAAATAGAGTTCGTTGGCAATGTCGCAGGTTTCTTCGACGAGCACACGGTTAATCGGTTGTCCGTTTGCATCGGTTTGAAAAGTTACTAGATTCGTGCCCAACAGGGCGCGAGCGAATTCACCTGCTTCCTCAGGCGAGTCAACAAGTTTGACACCGCCAGCCTTGCCGCGACCACCGGCATGAACCTGGGCCTTCACAATGACCCGGTCGCCATTTAATGACTTAGCCGCATCAATCGCCTCATGGACAGAAAAGGCAACCTTCCCATTGGGCACCGATATGCCGTATTGACGGAACAGTTCTTTCGCCTGGTATTCGTGTAGATTCATTAGAAATCCCTAGGGGTTAGTGTTTGACGAGTTAGGAGCACTTCTATCTCTCGCAAGGCCCAATTCTAGCCTATTTAGCCAGTGGTACTGAAACGAAAAGGAACCATTTTTGCATTTGATTCGTTATAAGCTTATTAATATTCTAAAGAGGATTAATGGATAGATGCAGGAGAAACTAGGTTGAAATTAGGACTAAATTGACCAAAATCGCATACTGGCTAATAGCGCAGAGAATGGACTAATCAATTGGGGTAACTTAGCGATATTAATTGTTGGCGCTAGCGAGACAATTTACCGATCAAGATCTAGTAGATTAGTCACCCAACACAAACAATGTTCGAAGCATAATGGTGGGCATTCCGGCCGAATGTCTAAAATTAACGCAAAGGTGTTTCTAGAAGGGCACTTTTAGATGGGCTTAACTATGCTTTTGAATTTTACGCAGCATATCGCCTAGTAGTTTAGGATTCGCCGCAATCACTTCGCCATTCGCTAGTGAGTTATCATCTCCCTTGAAATCGGTAATGAGGCCGCCTGCCTCTCTGAGAATAAGAGCGCCAGCGGCGATATCCCATGAATTAAGGCCCGATTCCCAATAACCATCAAGTCGACCCGCTGCAACATAGGCTAAGTCGAGTGCGGCTGAACCAGCGCAACGAATGCTACTGGCAGTCGAAAAGAATTCACGAAACACTTTTAAATATTCTTCTAGCTCTTCTGGGTGCCGAGAAGGAAAGCCCGAACCGAGTAACGCGCCTTGAGTTGTGTTTAGACGAGCGACACGCATTCGACGGTTATTTACCGTTGCCCCATCACCGCGACTAGCCGCGAATAGTTCTTGTTTAATCGGATCGTAGATCACACCGTGTTCAATTTTACCTTTGTACTCACAGGCTATTGAAACGGCGTAATGTGGAAAGCTATGTAGAAAGTTTGTGGTGCCGTCTAGCGGATCAATGATCCAACGATAGTCTTCGTCTGCACCTTCGATGACGCCGGTTTCTTCACCCAAAATACTATGCTGAGGATAAGCTTTAAGGATAGCCTCTATGACTTTAGCTTCTGCTTCGCGGTCGACATCGCTAACAAAATCGTTGAGTGCTTTGGTTTCTATTTGAATGTCGGGCAACTTGTTTATTTTGCGGACAATAAAATCCCCTGCACTTCGGGCGGCACGAATTGCAATATTCAGCATGGGTTGCATGGGGCTTGATCCGGGTGGGGGGTTAAAGTGGCCGCATTCTAACAAACCGCCTAGCAATAAACCAGACATACATTCGCTTCAAACGCAGGTAGAATCCTTGCACTCGAACGCGACTCAATCGCCCTCCTTAATCTAATCCGTTAGCATTTCAAATGAAACTAGAAAATATCAGCATCGTGATGGTTGGAACTACCCATCCCGGTAATATTGGCGCAGCAGCACGTGCCATGAATAACATGTGTATTAACCAATTAGTTATGGTGGACCCAAAGTGTCCAGTCGGTGAGATTGCCTATGCTCGTGCTTCGGGAGCTCATGACATCCTCGATAAAAGTCGCACTGTGGACACACTCCAAGAAGCGATACAGGATTGCCAGTTAGTCATTGGCTCAACCGCTCGATCTCGGTCCTTATCTTGGCCGCAGCTATCGCCTTCCGATATGGCCAAAAAAACGTGGTCACTTGATGACGAATCAAAGGTCGCCATCGTTTTTGGCAGAGAGCATTCGGGCTTGACCAACGACGAGTTGCAAATGTGTAATTACATGGTCAGCATCCCTACCAATCCTGATTTCAGTTCACTCAATGTCGCATCTGCGGTTCAAGTCATGTGTTACGAAATATACAAAACGCTCGATGAAGGTCAGGCAGTTGAAGGTCCTGTTTTAGATGAGCCCACAGCCACTAGTTTTGATTTGGAGGGTTATTTTAATCATCTTGAGACAGTCTTGCTTAAAATAGGGTATCTCAACGCCGCTAAGCCAGGACAGTTGTTACAACGATTGCGTCGGTTGTACCAGCGAGCCGATTTGTCTAAAAATGAAGTTAATATTTTGCGTGGAATTCTCAGTTTGGTAGAAAAGCCAAAAACATAGTAGTTGGAGGCCGATAAAGAATTTGGTTGCGAATAACTCAGTTACAAAACGTTACATAACGTTACCTGCCGGAAAAGCAACGATTGTCGAGCTGCCTTACACTTCGACTCGTTACTCACATAAACAGGAATCAAATAATGAAAAAATCAACTAAAATCATTGCCATCACAACACTGGTCATAGGCTTATCAACTGCAGCGTTCGGATTTGCAAGCAAAGGACACTGGAACCCAACTGCCGCAGAAAAAGCCGAATTCGTGAACGATCGTATTGCTAGCAAGCTCGAATTGACCGACTCTCAAAAAATTCAGTTATTTTCATTGACCAATGATGTCCTCGAATTGGTAGGTGAAATGAAGGAAACAAAGAGTGGTCATAAAGTACTGGTTCAGCAGCTTTTATCTGAGCCAACATTAGATCAATCTAAAGCGCTCGAGATGATCCGTCAAACTACTCAGATAATTAATGATAAAGCGCCTGAAACCATCGCTTCGTTGGCTAATTTTCTTGATTCGCTAGATGCTGATCAAAAGTCAGAGCTGCAAGGCTTTGTTGATAGAAAAATGGAGCATGAGCATGGGAATGACTAACCTAGCCTGACAGGTAAAGCAACCTCGCAATTGGGGTTGCTTTAACGCATCATTATGGTTTAACTGTTACGTTAACTACTCAATTGACTGAATGACAAAATTACTGATCATTGATGATGATATTAAGCTGGCAGAACCACTCAAACAGTATTTTATGAAATTTGGGATGGATTTAGCCAGTTCGATCAATCCACTTGATGGTATAGCATTACTTCAGGAAGAGCACTTCGAACTCGTAATACTAGACGTCATGCTACCGGACATAGATGGCTTCGAAGCTTGTCGGAGAATACGTCAGTTTAGCGACATACCCATTATGATGCTAACCGGCAGGGGAGAGGTAATGGACAGGGTTGTTGGCCTCGAACTTGGTGCAGATGACTATTTACCAAAACCATTTGAGCCTAGAGAGCTGGTTGCTCGAATTCAGAACATTTTAAAACGAAGCAAGCATAGCAAGCACCAAGTTCAATTTCGATTTGATGACTTGGAAATTGACCTGGCTCGCAAAATTGTCATGCTAGCAGGGCAATTGATAGACATCACATCGACAGAATTTGCGCTGCTATCGTTACTCATCCAAGATCAGAATAAAGTATTTAGTCGAGACGAAATCATGTTGTCACTAAAAGGTATTGACGCAGATATTTTTAGTCGAGCCATCGACGTACTCGTGAGTCGTCTCCGGCACAAATTACAAAGAGCAGAATTGATTCGAACCGTACGTGGCGAAGGCTATCAGTTTGTTTCGCGATGAAGCTATTGATGTGGATTAAAATACGACACTACCTTTTGATTCGATGGCAAACCCTGACTTTCAAGATACTGCTTTACTTCAGTTTAACAGTGCTGATTTTGGCGATAATTTTAGGTATTAATTTTAATAATCGTATAAAGCCTCATTTCGAAAGTGATTTATTGCCTAATTTGGCCCGCTATATTCAATACATTGTCGAAGATATAGGTTCTCCACCGGATTTGGCTAAGGCCAAATCTCTGACATTAGAATTGCCTTTTGAACTGCGCATTGAAGGTAATAATATCGAATGGTCTTCACGTCCAGATATCCAACAAGTTAACCAATACCCACTCAAACGGGCACCAGAACCGTATCAAAATTATTTAGTGGGTAGCCAACGGAACTACTACTATTTACTTTCAAAAAAGGGTGGGTATCGCTATTTATTTGTAGTAGACAGTGGTTTTCGTGATGATCAAAGTCGTCGACATTGGCTACTTTTTTTGATCTTGGGCGGAACTCTATTAGGGCTTTATCTCTTAATACGTCGTCTCTTTATTCCCATTAAAGTGATATCTTATCAGGTCGATAAAATTGGAAGTGGTGTGTTTGATCACCCTATCGAGTTTGGGGGTGGTGACGAATTGTCGGTATTGGCTGCGGGGATCAACGCGATGTCAGCTCAGATTAAGTCAATGCTGGATGGCAAGGCCGGTTTACTTTTAGCTATCAGCCATGAACTGCGATCACCAATCACCAGAATGAGGGTGAATCTGGAACTGCTAGATGAATCAGGCACGCGTGATGCATTAATCGATGATATCAAGGAAATGGAACAACTGATTTCTAGTATTCTTGAGTCAGAAAAGCTAAATACTGTTCATGCGCCATTAAATCGTACCACCAGTCATTTGGCTGAATTGATTGAATCGGTCATTGGGCAACATTTCCCAAACCAAGGTATCGAATTGGGCTTGTCGACGGTCGATGCATTTGTTGATGAATTCAGATTTAAGTTACTGGTAAAGAACCTGCTCGATAATGCATTGCATTATTCTTCGAACAATGCACAGTCCATCAAAGTGAGTTTGACTGCGCAAAATGGGGAGATAGCATTAATCATTTGTGATCACGGCACTGGCATTAGCGCCAAGGATCTTGAACATATTACCGAACCGTTTTATCGAGCCGATAGTGCCCGCCAACGCAGCACAGGTGGTTATGGGCTAGGTTTGTATTTGTGCCGCCAAATTGTTCAAGCGCATGGTGGACAGATTAAAATAGTCAGCCAAATTGATGTTGGGACAACGGTCAGCGTCTTTTTACCAACCTCCAATCCAACGACCTGATACAAACCAGCTTTAGGTCATAGCGATAAAGAAAAATCGCTCATTTCAATAGTTGACCATTTTAGTCAGGATTGTATACTGATGCCAACTTTCTAAGACATCTTGCCCGATGCGTTTATCTACTAAAAGTCGCTATGCCGTTACATCTTTGCTTGATATGGTCATGCATTCAGAGCAAGGCCCCGTATCGTTAGGTGATATTTCGATTCGGCAAGGAATATCGTTGTCTTATCTGGAACAATTATTCGCCAAAATGAGGCGAAATAAGCTCGTCGCCAGCACTCGCGGACCCGGTGGCGGCTATCGGCTCGTTGGTTCTCCTGCGGAGGTTTGTATTGCAGATATCATCAAGGCGGTTGATGAAGAAATACAGGTAACCAATAAGGATGTTCTTGAAGGTTCAACTGATTATGAGCCTTGCCTAACCGAGCAACTCTGGGAAGAACTCAGTGAGCAAATTGAAGACTATCTTACGACTATCTCGCTAGCCGATATGATGGAGAAAGAAGATGTTAGATCACTGTCGTTAGATCATGATATGCGACAAAAAATCCAAAGCCTGACACCATAAGTGATGTCCATTTATCTAGATCATAATGAGTCAAACTTACATGATGTTGAGTTGTTAGTAGTAAAGTTAGCGAATTCGTTAACAAATTTTCAGCTGTCATTCGACAAGCTGCATTGTAAGAGAGGATAATATTATGGCGATTCAACTAACCGAAATAGCTGCACAACGAGTCCAAACCTTTCTCGCTAATCGAGGCAAAGGCATTGGCTTAAGGCTAGGCGTAAAAACTACGGGTTGCTCCGGCATGGCCTATGTTGTTGAGTTTGTCGATGAGCTTAACGACAGCGATGCTGTATTTGAAACTAATGGTGTGAAGGTCGTGGTCGACCCTAAAAGTTTGATTTTTCTTGATGGTACTAAGGTTGATTTTGCGAAAGAAGGATTAAACGAAGGCTTCCAGTTTACTAATCCCCATGCGAAAGATGCTTGTGGTTGTGGCGAAAGCTTTACCGTCTAAATTCGGTTCATTTAGAGTAAGAAATAGAATTAATTTATGAAAGTGTTGGATTTATCTCAGAGTTATTTCGAACTATTCGAACAACCTTTGCGCTTCAATATTGATTTAGCACAGGTGCACGAAAACCAACAAAAACTGCAAACTAAATTTCACCCAGATAGATTTGTGAACGCATCTGACCAAGAAAAACGACTGTCGGTGCAACAAGCGTCGTGGGTGAATGAGGCTTACCAAATATTGGCTAATCCTGGAAAGAGGGCGCGGTATATGCTGGAAGTCAGTGGCTTGGATATGAAAGATGAATCCGAAACCACGGCGGATATTGAATTTCTAATGGAACAAATAGCGTTACGCGAGCAAATGGAAGAAGTTCGTGACAAACAAGATCCAACCGAAGAATGCGATAGCATCATCAAACATCTTAAGCTGAGGTCGAAGGAGATCAGTGATGATTTTTCGATTAAGTTCGAATCAGGGGATCTCGAAGCGGCCAAGCTTGTTAGCCGCAAGATGCAGTTCGTTCAACGAATTTCTGAACAGGTCATGGATTTGCAATTTCAACTCGAAGAAGAATTTAGCTAGAGAGCTTCATGGCATTACTACAAATTTCAGAGCCGGGTCAATCATCCGCACCTCACCAACATCGTTTTGCTGCGGGTATTGACTTGGGCACGACAAACTCGCTTGTGTCCACGGTACGAAGCGGTAAAGCAGAAACCCTGCCCGATGAATGTGGCAACGTGCTAATGCCATCTATCGTCTATATGGGTAACGAGCAACGCCTGGTCGGTCACGAGGCGCAAAAGTTTCAATCGGACGACCCACTTAATACTTTATCATCTATCAAGCGCCTAATGGGTCGCGGTATTGATGATATCTCCCAACTGGGTGATATCTTACCGTATGAATTCGTGGTGGATGAAAACCAAGTCGTACCGCGGATTAAAACAGCCACTGGCGCAATTAGTGCCGTTGAGGTCTCAGCCGAAATTTTAAAAAAACTAACTGACAGAGCGGAGCAAACTTTAGGTGGGAAATTAGACGGTGTTGTCATTACAGTGCCGGCCTATTTCGATGACGCGCAACGACAGGCCACCCGAGATGCCGCCACCCTGGCTGGTCTTAATGTTTACAGACTCCTAAGTGAACCAACCGCCGCAGCCGTAGCCTATGGTCTAGATCAGCAGCATGATGGTGTCATAGCCGTCTATGATTTGGGTGGTGGTACTTTTGACATTTCCATTTTACGTCTCAATAAAGGTATATTTGAAGTTCTAGCGACGGGCGGGGACTCAGCACTTGGTGGAGATGACATCGACCATGCAATCGGTGAATGGATACTTGAACAAGCTCAGTTTGAGAAACTCGATGCAGTATTATCGCGCAGAATTCTGATAGCCGCGAGAGCAGCCAAAGAAGCGCTAACTACCGAAAATCCAACTGAAATAAGTGTCAATTACGCCGATCAAACTTGGCAGGGCAGTTTAACTATCGAACAGTTTAACCTCATCGCCCAACCAATCATCAAAAAGACCCTGACACCCTGCAGGCGTGTATTACGCGATGCTAATATCGACATCGATCAAATCGCTCAGGTCGTCATGGTTGGAGGATCGACACGTGTGCCTTTAGTGCCTCGAATGGTAGAAGACTTCTTCCAGCGTAAGCCAATGACTGATCTTGACCCAGACCAAGTTGTTGCCATTGGAGCCGCAATTCAGGCCGACGTACTGTGTGGTAATAAACCAGATGGCGAAATGTTACTGCTTGATGTGCTGCCACTATCGCTAGGTATAGAAACAATGGGCGGTTTAAGCGAAAAAATTATACCGCGCAATACACCAATTCCAGTCGCTAAAGCTCAAGAATTCACCACCTTTAAAAATGGACAGACTTCAATGTCAGTCCACGTTGTGCAGGGCGAAAGAGAGCTAATATCAGATTGCCGTTCACTCGCAAGATTTGATTTACGTGGTTTTCCACCTATGGTCGCAGGTGCAGCCAGAATACGAGTGACCTATCAAGTCGATGCAGATGGATTAATGACCGTGTTGGCTGAAGAATTAACCAGCGGTGTCACTGCTGATATCGTCGTAAAGCCCTCTTATGGATTGACCGACATCGAAATCGAATCGATGTTACGAGCCTCGATGGAATTCGCCAAAGAAGACATCGAGTTGAGAATGCTTAAAGAGCAACAAGTCGAAGCCAAACGTGTAATCGAGGCCGTAGACACCGCATTGGCCAGTGATGGACATAGTTTGCTCGGCGAGGTTGAAATGAGCAACATACTGTTGCACAGAAACCAACTAGAGCAACAAATCGAAAGTGTAACATCCGATAGTTTGAAAAAGCTGATAAAAGCCGTTGAAGTTGCTAGTGAAAGCTATGTTGCAAAACGAATGAACTCCAGCGTAGTAAAAGCACTCGCTGGCAAACAGATTGACGAGGTAAATTTCTGAGAATGCCAAAAATAATTGTTCTACCACACGAAGAGATTTGTCCAGAAGGCATTGTGATAGATGCTGATCCAGGTATTAGTTTATGCGACGCCTTACTAAAGAACGACATCGAAATTGAACATGCCTGCGAAAAATCATGCGCCTGTACAACCTGTCATGTACACATACGAGAAGGCTTCGATAGCCTAGAAGAATCAACCGAGCTAGAAGATGACTATCTAGACAAAGCTTGGGGACTGGACATGGAATCAAGACTCAGCTGCCAGGCCATTGTTGGCACTGAACCTCTGGTAATTGAGATTCCGAAATATACTATTAACATGGTTTCAGAAACACACTAGTGACTAACATCGAAAGGTAAGAAAATGAGTTTAATTTGGACTGACACATTAGATATCGCGATCGAACTTTTGGACACTCATACCGACGTCGACCCAAAATTTATTCGTTTCACTGATTTACATGCCTGGGTTTGCGCGCTTGAAGATTTCGATGATGACCCTGAAAATTCCAATGAGAAAATCCTAGAAGCGATTCAAATGGCCTGGATTGAAGAGATAGACTAAGACGGGGTGGCAGATCCATCACGCCACCGATTTCTACCGTTGCAGCATCCGTTGGCGAATAGCTATAGTATTCGCGAGACTCCTAGCTCCTAGGGAAACCCCGCGAATGTATCTTAAATAAAGTGCATTGCGGTTGTTGGTAACTTCTCCGCATATTGCTCCTCCAGCATTATGCACTCAGTCAATTTGGTCGGTGGTTATCTGCGCATATTGTCATGGATGGCAAATATACCGGTGTCACCTAATATCTGTCGGTACATGATTACAGGCATCTAACAAATTAGAATTACGCAGAAGCCGTAGTTGTTATCGAGGCGCATTGCCAGCATAAGAAGCAGTCCACAAAAAAACACTTTTTTAGACGCACTCGATATTTACATATCGACGGAATTGAACTTTATGCTGCTATATCTTTATATATCTCGAATGGACACCATCTAAATAAGTGGAAAATTCTTTCCGCTGCTTGAGCGAGGTAAAATAACTAACTCTCACTTAAAAATCCTGACTTTAATAAAGTTAAATGCACTATTGATTTTTAAATTCAAAAAAGTGGCCAGACGA
>JBLHID010000052.1:0-17266 GCA_047615545.1 Polaribacter sp. | reverse complement strand
TTTGGGAAACCTCACATGACCAACAGTCAATATATTGCAATATTAGAGAAAGCCCTAGCAGGCATGGATAAGCAGTCACGCACTGATATTTTGCTGGAAATAAAAAGCCATGCCATAGAATTGGGGGGTGATGATTTTTCCCTGATGGAACAGTTTGGCGCACCGCAAGAGCTGGCAAAGCAATACCTAGATGATGCAACAATTACTGCGCCTGTCACTGGTCGTGTCTCGTTTTGGGGGAAATGCCTATTACTGTGGTTTGGAGCGGCCACCACTTTAGTAATCGCAGCCACTGCCATTTTGGTTTGGTACCTCACTCAGGATGACTTCAATTTTGCTGACGAGCAATCGCCACAACTGCAAATTGAAAGCACGGGCTGGACCACGAATGATTGGAGCCAGCCAATTGCAATGAACCTCCATCAATCTCAGACAACTATCTACTGGCATAGTGAGGATCAAATTAGTTGGAAGTGCAAAGGTCTTAACCCAGAGCTAGATCTACCCAAAGGCAAACTAGACATCCGCAATAAGCAATGTTTAATTTTCCTACCCCGCCAACCGGCTAGCATCAATGCTACTCAGGCCACTACGATCATCGTACGGCCTCAAGCGAATGTTTCCCTAACACTGGAGCAAGGCTCGCTGCGAATTGCCGAAAACGGCGCTAACTATCGTTATGCAATTGAAAAAGACAGTAGTGCCGTTGATGTCTTCCAGTCAAGCCCGTCTGCATTGGTTACGATCGATATCAATGCAAACGAGTCAACAATAGAGCGTTATCAATTTTGAAAGTGCTCTATTTACTTTAGAGGCACCCTTTAAAGTACTACACCAGTTCGCCACGTGCCGGGTAGTCATTTGCTTTAACAAAACCCAGCGCACCCAATACTTCCTTAAAATGTGGACGTGCAAATGGCATTGTGCTTATCTGGCTCCAGTACAAGGTATGATCGGGGCGAATCAGAAAAAGACCCGGCTCACTAAATTCAGCTGGTTCTTCGATACCAATCGATGTCTTACCCTTACCGGCTGAACGATGTAAACCCCAAGCTTGTGCTTGCTCGACACTGACGCCATAGCCGATGCTAATATTATTCAATTCCCAATCAGACTGGGCCTGTTGCGCACCTTCTTTATCGTCACCACTCAGTGCCAATATAGAGACGCCGGCCTCGGTAAATTCAGATGCCAACTTATCGAGCTCCTTCAGGGATTTACTGCAGAGTGGGCAATGCAGACCGCGATAAAACACCACCATAATAAAGTGTTGTGGCGACTGCTCGGCTAGAGACCACAGTCCCTGTAGCGTTGCAACATCTAGTGCGGGTACTGCCTGACGAGGTTTCAATACGTTCATTTAAGTTCCTTGGTTAATTGTGAAATGAGATCATTAAGTTAATTCGCATTGCTAATATATCGCAATCAGCCGTACAATAGGCAACATATATAACAAATTAACTATCTAATCGTACAATTATGGACCGACTATCCGCTTTGCTCGAGCTATTCAGACCTAAGACTGAGCAGATCGAATTATTCAGCTGCAACCAGCCAGATTTAGTTTTGCCTGCTGGTTCCAGCATTTCTATCGTGCATCAGGGCAATGCGCATATTTCCGTCGGTGACCTCGGCGACTCTGCAGATACCAGCCTACAACAGGGAGATTTAATTTGGGTGACGCAAGACTCTCACCGCCAGGTCACTGTCGACAGCGATGACTTTCAATTACTCTGCTGCCAGCTAACGTTTGGCGCGGTGAAGCTCAACCCCTTGTTCGATATGCTACCACCCATCTTACAAATCAAACACGACGATGACGCCCGACAAACACTCGACCCAATTATTCTGCTGCTATTGCAGGAAAGCCAGCAGCAGCGTTGCGGGCAGGAAACGGTGCTCGACCGACTCGGCGAGGTGTTGCTAGTACACGTATTGCGCTTTTTAATGGCGAGTCAAAAAGTCGAGTCTGGCGTATTGGCGGGGTTATCTGATATTCGTCTCGCTCGTGCCATTACTGCGATGCACCGTGAACCCAGACAACGCTGGCGTACAGAGTCACTAGCTGCATTAGCCGGCATGTCACGCACTGCTTTTAACCAACACTTTCACCAAACCGTCGGCTGCCCTCCAGGTGAATATTTAAGTCAGTGGCGTATGCGTCTGGCCTGTCGCCTACTCGAAACCAGTAGCGTATTAATCAGCCACATAGTCGATCAATTAGGCTATCAGAGCGAGACGGCCTTCTTTCGCGCCTTTCGAAAACGCATTGGAGTTTCCCCCAGACAGTACCGATTAAAAGCTAAAGCGACTACAGTGTAAAATTAACTCGCGTCTCATCACCTTTACCACTACATTAAGCTCGCAGTCATACCGAGAACTATAGGGCATCTCTAAATATGAAAAACAATAAAACAGTCGCAATCGTCGGTGCTGGTATAGTCGGATTAAGCTGCGCGCTGTGGTTACAGAAAAAAGGTTTTACTGTCACCTTAATCGACCCGGAACACCCTGGCTCCGGCACCTCGTCAGGCAACGCCTGCACCATCGCTGACTACGGGTGCATCCCAGTTAATAGCCCAGATATTTTCTGGCGCCTGCCATCATTATTATTTTCTAACGATAGCCCACTGACGGTTAATCATCTTTATGCCTTAACCCATCTGCCCTGGTTACTAAAGTTTTTATCCAATTGCAGACCATCACGTGTGGCGAAAATCACTGAATCACTCGGTGCAATTTTACAACAAACTTATCAGGGTCTAAATCCTTTACTCGAGCTCACCGACTCCCAACATTTGATGTCACAACGGGGCTGCATGTATGTTTACAAAACGCAGGCCGAGTTTGAATTTGCGCGAGTTAACAACGAAATACGCAGACAACATGGCGCCGAATATATAGAACTTGACCGGGCCGACATTCAACGCTTAGAACCCAGTATCAAACCCATATTCGAAAAAGGCGTTTTGTTCGAAAGCACAAATCAAACCCTAAACCCTCAATCATTGTGTACTAGCTATTTTAATAGCTTCCTCGAAAACAATGGGCAATATATGTGTCACCGGGTACTCGAAACTATTGCTGATGGCGACTCGGTTAAACTGCAACTAGATAATGTGGAGAGTTTTGTAGTCGACCATGTAGTTATCGCTGCAGGTGCATTCTCGAAACAAATCAAAGGCACTGGCACGCATCATTTGCCACTGGATACCGAACGCGGATACCACATTCAATACACCGACTTGCAGGCAAAGGTTAATCGCCCAGTTAGCTGGAACCAAGCTGGCTTCTATGCCACACCGATGAATGAAGGATTGCGTATAGCAGGTACCGTCGAAATCGCCGGTTACAACCCTAAAAAGAATCAACGAAATTTGGACTACCTAGCAAGGAAGGCAGGCGAAATGTTTGATCTCCCTAGTCAGCCAAATCAAGAGTGGCTAGGCTTTAGACCCACCCTGCCTGATGCCTTGCCAGTCATCGGTCATAGCTCAGTTTCAAAACATATTCTATTGGCATTTGGGCACCAGCATCTCGGTCTAACTCTGGCAGGCGTTACCGGAAAACTCATTTCAGAGATGGTCAATAATGAACCTTTGAGTCTAGATATTGCAGCGTTTAGCCCCGATCGTTTTTAATCAAACCGAAATCGCAGAAAAGTGCATTTTTAGAAGCCCTAAAGTCTTAGCCTGACTGTATCCCGCCATGCTTGAAGGCAATCAATAACTTCTTAGTCAAGGGCCAAGGTCTGTCAGTATCTATTTATTGCTACTGAAAAATGAGTTTGATAGGTTGTCGACAAGGGTGTCGTGTGTGAGTCATTAACTGATTTCAATATTAGTCGAACTATCAACTAGCCTTCTGATGATGATCAAAATCTCGAATTTATTAAGCACTTCTTTTTCTGAGCGCTGTGCTTTATACAAATCCAATCGCATTTGTAAGTTGAGCCAAAAAACTGCAGAAACATCAAAGAATTGAGCAATGCGCAAACCAGTGTTAGGCGTAACAGATTGCTTGTGCTTGACTAACTCATCGACACGTTGATGCCGAACATGAATAGCGTCAGCCAGTTTTTTTCTGGGTGATACCCAGATGTGTGGGTACTCTTTTCGCCCGTATACGAATCATAGTGTCGCCTCTAGTGTTAACCTGTACTACCACTTCTAGAGGGCTGTTTTCTCCCCATTTGAAGAAAATGTCCTCAGATGCTTGGTTTTCAAACAACACAATTATCAAAATACGGTATCACCAGCTCCTTGCAGCAACCATACTGGCTGCTGCAAGCTTGTTATCGACAAGTCATGGAACCTGAACTCAACTGAGCCAGTAATCATGGGATATAAAATACACCCCAGATTTTAAATTCAGAGGAAACATATCCAGAAAATATTTAAACACTGCACCTATAATCTAGAAAGAATAGGGTTGGACTTGTTCGTTTTTACGAGCAACTCACAAGAAGGATATTTAACCTAATAGATTAATCACCGGTGATGTCGAGTAGCTTTATCATTGGTTTTTTAATTTTTTGTTACCGATAACAATATCTCTTTGTAGATTTGTCAGCGTCAGTTAGAATTGACTAAAAAGCAGCGCCTTTTATGCCGAAGATAAAAACACCAACAATGAATGATGTGGCACGTTTGACGGGATTTTCCTCTATGACAGTGTCACGCGCTTTACGTGCTGACACGTCAACATCAGACAAAACCCGTCTTAAAATTCTTGATGCTGCCGATAAGTTGGGGTATGTACTTGATGGCACAGCAGCCGGATTATCGTCACGCAAAACTGGATTTGTCGCAGTAATTATTCCATCTATTAATAACGCTAATTTCGCATTCACCGTTCGCGGATTGACCGAAGGTTTACGGGATTCGGGGTTGCAGGTATTGCTTGGCTATACCGATTACAAGATGGAAGAAGAGGAGCGCCTAGTCAAAACATTACTGACTCGACGCCCAGAAGCGCTCGTTATCACAGGCGGTGTGCATACCGAGCGTTGCCGGCAGTACTTGTATTCTAGTGGTGTCCCTATTGTGGAGATGTGGGATTCGCCCTCTTCCCCAATCGAGCATGTGGTTGGTTTTTCGAACGCTCGCGCAGGTCGAATAATGGCGCGTCATCTCTATGATCAGGGTTACCGAAAAATTGGGTTTATCGGTGGTGATACCGACAGTGATATTCGAGGTGCAGACAGGCGACGAGGTTTTGTTGAAACAATTAGCGATTTTGGTTTAGGCACCGACCGCCTGTGGCAGTCCGATCAACCGGTATTAACAATGGCTGGCGGAGCTAAAGCCATGCATGAGTTACTTGATCAATATCCAGATACGGACGCTGTAATGTGCGCTTCTGATTTGTCTGCTTTTGGCGCGATGATGTCTTGCCAGAAAAGAGGTCTTACAATCCCGAATGATATTGCCATTGCAGGTTTCGGAGCCTACGATATATCAGCAAATGCACTGCCCGAAATTACTACCATAGATGTCGGAGCCTTGGGGATCGGTACTCAGGTGGCCGAAGTAATCAAATCGTCACTGGCTGACAAAACACATTCTAAAGACTCATCTAATATCAACATACCAACACAATTAATCGTTAGAAAAAGCACAGCACGTTAACGTTATTCTTCATTCTTTGCGTAAAACTTCATCAATGCAGCATTGTCGTCACCACCAAACCCCGAATGCATGAGGTGACGATGGATTTCAGCACAAACCGCAGTCAATGGCATCGCCGTATTCGTTGAACGCGCAAGGTCTTGTACACCGTTTAAATCCTTTACCATATTATCGATACGCCCTGTTGGGCTGTAGTCTTTTGTCGCCATCTTGCCCATAAATTCCTGCAAAATAGCACTATCAGCCCTTCCTCCTTTGAGTGCGTGAGGAATTTTTCTTGCATCAACGCCAGCGTCAATTGCTAGTTGTGTCGCCTCAGCGACGGCAACAAAATGTAAGCCACATAAAACCTGATTAATCAGTTTAGTTGTTTGACCCGCACCAACCGGACCCATTAAAGTGAAATTTGCACAGAGTTGATCCATGACAATGCTGGCGGTATTGAAATCAGCTTCGTCGCCCCCAGCCATTACCGTTAAATTACCAGTTAAAGCTTTGGGTGCGCCGCCGGATAACGGACAGTCTAGCCAACGTAAGCCTTTACCCTGTGCTTTTGCAGCAAATGCTCTGGTAGAAATTGGATCGATAGACGACATATCAATAATCTGAGCACCAGATCTGGCTTGTTCTGCTACACCAGATTGGCCAAAAACTACCGTACTAACAATTTCTGCATTGTTCAGACTGAGAATAATATAATCAGCAGAGGCTGCGGCTGACGCGGCTGAACTTGCGGCAGATGCACCTTTTTCAACCAACGCATCAACTTTAGATTGATTTCGGTCATAAACATTTAACCGGTTACCCACTTCCAGCAAACGAGTACCGATGGCATTGCCCATCACACCGGCCCCAATTAAAGCGATTTCACTACTCATAAATGTATTTCTCTTAACTGATGCACGATCTGGTCGGTGATCTGGCTGACTGAACCCTGAATATCAACTGATATTGCTAGCTCATCGGTTCCTGGCGGTTCGAGTGTTGCAAATTGGCTATCCAACAAGCTATCTGGCATAAAGTGCGTCTTGCGTTGCGCCATGCGTTGTCGGATGAGGGATTTACGACCCTCTAGATAAACAAATAAAATCGGCTCCCCTGCAGCAGTAACGAGACGTTGTCGATACTTTTTTCGTAACGCGGAGCAGGCGCCAACAGCGACAGTTTTCTGCTCCGCCATTATTGCAGCAAAATGCTGTAACCAAGGCCAGCGATCGGCATCAGTAAGTGCTTCACCTCGGCTCATTTTATCGATATTGTTCTCTGAGTGGTAATCGTCTGCGTCGAGACAAGTGCCATCCAGCGCATTCGCTAAACTTAATGCGATCGAAGATTTTCCTGAACCCGAAACACCCATCACTAGTATCAGACGCGGTTTCATTGATGGTGATCCGTTAGATACAGGCTGTGATTCCACCATCGACATAGAGTACCTGACCATTGACAAAGCTAGAGGCAGCAGAAGACAAAAATACACAGGCTCCGACCAGCTCGGGTAGTTGCCCCCATCTGCCTGTCGGGGTGCGCTTGCTTAACCAGTCGCTAAACTCAGGGTCGGTCACCAGCGCCGCATTGAGTGGCGTATCAAAATAACCCGGTGCAATAGCATTAATTTGTAACCCATATTTTGCCCAATCAGTGGTCATGCCTTTGGTCAGGTTGGCAACCGCTCCTTTTGATGCTGTGTAGGGCGCAATACCTGGTCTCGCAAGTGAGGTTTGGACTGAGGCGATATTGATAATTTTGCCCCGACCACGCTCAATCATGTGTTTCGCAACCGCTTGACCAACATTGAAAACACTCGAAACATTGGTGCGCATTAGATGTTCAAACGCATCTGGCTCGAAATCTTCCAGCGGACCACGGTGTTGCATACCTGCATTATTAACGAGAATGTCGAAACTACCGTTCTCCGCTTCAAACTGATCTACAGACCGCTTAACCGCATGATAATCAGTTACATCGAATGCCAGTATTTCTACCGAGGCACCTTGTTTACGCAAAGCCATACAAGCTTGACTCAGCTTCTTTTCGTCTCGACCATTAATCACAATTTCAGCTCCAGCATCTGCCAGTCCCTGCGCTAGTGTGAAACCGATTCCCTGGCTCGAGCCAGTGACCAATGCGCGCTGACCAGTCAGGTCAAATAGATTATTCATGTTTGTATCCAGCCCTTCAATTTAAGTCAATCTAATTTGACATTTGTTTGATTACAGTATGTTAGCGATAACAAAAAAAATCAAGCGATGTGCGCGATGCGCATGTTTTAGAGAGTATTTTATTATTTTATGACCAATAAAAATAAGCATCACTAAATTATTATTGACATGTCGAGCTAATGATAGATACTATGTTATCGATAACATTTATGAGTTTACAAGCTCTATTCACCATATATTAGTATTACGAGGAAATTAATGAGTAAACCAGAAATCCTGCAGATCGGCCCCTATCCCACCTGGGACGAAAGTGTGCTGAATGAATTGTTTACTGTGCATCGTTATTTTGAAATTAATGATAAGGCTGCGTTTTTAGCCAACCAGGGATCAACGATTCAGGGTATTGCTACTCGTGGTGAACTTGGCGCTGATGCAGATTTAATTTCAGCCTTACCAGCACTAAAAATTATTTCTATCTACGGTGTTGGTTTCGATGCTGTTGATCTCGACACAGCCAGAGCCAATGGCGTTCATGTAACGAATACGCCTGATGTTTTGACCCAAGACGTTGCTGATTTTGGAGTGGCAATGATGCTCGCAACGTCTCGTAGTATGGTGAAAGGGGAAGACTGGGTTCGCTCTGGCCAATGGATGGATAAAGGTTTGTTTCCATTGGCTTCTCGTGTTCACGGTAAACGTGTTGGCATACTTGGCCTAGGTCGAATTGGTTACGAAGTTGCTAGGCGGTTAGATGGATTCGATATGGATATAGCCTATTCCGATGTGTCAGCCAAAGATTATGCAGGACAATGGACTTTTACTGAAAGTGCCGTCGAACTTGCAGAAAACTCAGACTTCTTGTTTGTTACACTTGCTGCCAGCGCTAAGACACGCCATATTGTCAACGCCGACGTATTAAATGCGCTGGGTCCAAAAGGCATGGTCATCAACATCAGCCGCGCTTCTAACATTGATGAAGAAGCGTTGCTATCTGCACTTGAATCGGGTGCTTTAGGTGCAGCAGCCATCGATGTATTTGAAGGCGAGCCCAAGATTAATCCACGCTTTCTAGCGCTGGACAATGTATTGCTACAACCTCATCAAGCATCAGGCACGGTCGAAACCCGTAAGGCTATGGGTAAACTCGTTCGAGATAATCTGTCGGCCTATTTCAATGGCCAAGATTTGTTAACGCCCGTCCTGTAATTTTATCTGAGCTAACTAAAATGCGCGCATTAGTCATTCACAAAGCAAAAGACCTACGAATTGAAGAACGTGAGATTCCGTTACCTGGCCCCGGTCAGATAAAAATTAAAGTAGCCGTTGGTGGCATCTGTGGGTCTGATTTACATTATTACAACAAGGGTGGCTTTGGCCCAATAACATTGAAAGAACCGATGGTCCCTGGACATGAGTTTTCTGGTTACGCTGATCAGATAGGTGAGGAAGTCGAAGGCTTTGAGCAAGGTGAGCTAATGGTTATTTCGCCTTCGCGACCCTGTAGTGACTGTCGCTTTTGTAACGAAGGTTTGCTGAATCAATGTTTAAACATGCGGTTTTATGGTTCTGCAATGCCCTACCCACATATTCAGGGTGCTTTCCAGGAAGAGCTCATTGTCGATGCTAGCCAGTGTGTTCGTGCCGAAGGTTTAACACCCGCTGAAGCGGCTATGGCAGAACCATTTGCGGTCGCCCTGCACGCAACGCGCAGAGCTGGCGAAATGTTAGGTAAGCGTGTACTCATTACTGGTTGTGGGCCAATCGGTGCGCTTTGCATTGTTGCAGCACGCCGTGCTGGTGCTGCCGAAATCGTCGTTACCGACTTAGTACCAAATGCATTGCGATATGCTGTGCTGGCTGGCGCAGACAAAGTGATCAACATGGCGGAAGAGCCTGATGGCCTGTCACCGTACCTAGCTGACAAGGGTAGCTTTGACGTTTTATTTGAATGCACTGGCGCGCCTCAGGCATTAGCGGGTGCGATTCCTGCGTTGCGTCCACGAGCGGTGATAATGCAACTTGGGCTGGGTGGTGATATGCCGGTACCGATGATGCAAATCACCGCAAAAGAACTCGAAATTCGTGGGTCATTTCGCTTTCATGAAGAGTTTTCATTAGCTGTAAAGCTGATGCAGTCAGGGCTAGTCGATGTGAAGCCACTTATTTCTCATAGCTTTCCCATTGATCAGGCTGAACATGCATTTGAAGTAGCGTCGGATAGGGCACAGGCGATGAAAACGCAGATTACGTTTGCAAACTAACACACGTTTACAGGGGGAAAGGTGAATACAGTCTGGAAAATCATCGATTGGGTAATGGCCGTATTGCTGGTTTTCATGATTGCCATGGTCTTTACCAACGTTGTGCTGCGTTACGGGTTCGATTCGGGCCTACGCTCTTCGGTTGAATTATCGCGCCTCAGTTTCGTCTGGGTGGTAATGCTTGGCTCAGTGATATGCCTGCGCGACAACAAACATCTGGCGGTGACCGAAATCACCCGCGCTTGGGTGCCAAAGCTAGTACCGGCCATTCAACGTTTAATATGGTTTGTCATTGTGGTTTGCGCGCTGATGCTAATGATTGGCTGCTACAAACAAACACTGTCGAACTGGGACAATATTTCTCGACTCACCGGATTACCCCGTGGGCTGCTTTATCTAAGCGGGTTCATTTCTGGAGCTATGATGACAGGTCTTGGATTATTTCGCTTATTTTCGAAGGAACCACAGCCGCCTGTTTTGAGTGATTCACCATGACCCTTTTTCTTTTTCTATCCGTATTGCTCGGTAGCATTGTACTCGGTTTGCCGGTGGCATTTGCACTACTGCTGAGTGCTATCGGTCTGATGCTACACATGGATTTGTTCAGCGCTGACATTTTGGCTCAAGCACTGGTCAATGGCGTTGACAGTTTCCCGTTACTGGCCATACCGTTCTTTATTATTGCCGGTGAAGTAATGTCAGCTGGCGGTTTATCAAAACGAATCGTCGCGCTCGCCATTAGCTTGGTTGGGCACAAACAGGGCGGACTTGGTTATGTGGTTATTCTAACCTCGGTTCTGCTTGCCGGATTATCTGGTTCAGCTGTAGCCGACGCCGCGGCACTGGTTAGCATTCTTTACCCGATGATGAAAAAAGCGAACTATCCGAATAGCCATTCAGTTGGACTACTCGCATCTGGTGGCATTATTGCGCCGGTCATCCCGCCGTCGCTACCACTTATCATCATGGGTGTGGCGGGTAACATTTCGATTGCGAAATTATTTATCGGCGGCATTGTCCCTGGCCTAATGATGGGCACAGCACTGGCGTTGACCTGGTATTTTTTGGTGCGCAAAGAGCCACTCGAGATTGGCGAAAAAACAACTGCAGCCGAGCGACGAACAGCACTGAAAGACGGTATTTGGGCCCTACTTTTACCGATTATTATTATTGGTGGTATTCGCTTCGGTATTTTCACCCCAACTGAGGCAGCGGTTGTCGCTGCTGTTTATGCCATTGTTGTTTCAATCTTTGTCTATCGTGAGCTCACCCTGGTCAAATTTGTAGACGTGTTAATCAGCTCAGCACATTCGACTGCAATGGTGATGTTCCTCGTAGGCAGCGCGATGGTCGCATCATGGTTGATCACAGTTGCTCAATTACCACAGGACCTTGCTGCCCTGCTTGGCCCACTGGTTGAACACCCTAAGCTCTTAATGGCAAGTATCATGGTGCTCGTATTTTTGGTCGGTATGGTCATGGATCTAAGTCCAACCATTCTAATTCTTGTGCCGCTATTTATGCCTATTGTGATAATCGCTGGTATCGACCCTGTCTACTTCGGCCTGATGTTTGTGATCAATACATCCATTGGTTTGATTACGCCACCGGTGGGCACGGTATTGAACGTGGTTTGCGGTGTCGGTCGCGTGCCAATGAGTGTCGCTGTCAAAGGCGTATTACCATTTATTACTGTTTATATATTACTGCTCGCATTATTTATCGCAGTACCCGAACTTATTTTAGTGCCAATGAACTTTCTTATTGGCTAGTCACCAATTGATGAATAGTCATCAATTTTTTTAAACCACGAGGAACACAATGAAAAAGCTATTTAAAACAACTCTAATCGTAGCGTCAATGACAGCGACATTAGTCGCCTCAAGTGGGCTACAGGCCGCAACCACACTAAAATTTGCTCATGCTGCACCAGAAAGTGACTTGCAGCAAGATCTTGCCAAATTTTTCAAAAAAGAAGTTGAGTCACGTAGCAGTGGCGACCTAAAGGTCAACATATTCCCGCACGGACAACTTGGTAACGACGAGCAAATGATCGACGGCGTTCGTTCAGGCATTATTGATATTGAAATGTCAGGCCTGAATAACTTCACGGGTATGATGCCTGAATCGGCCGCATTTACACTGCCTTTCATGTTCCCTAACCGCGAAACTGCTTACCAAGTACTAGATGGAAAAGTCGGTGACAGTGTAAACAAGAAATTTGAAGCTTTTGGTATCAAGGGCCTCGGGTTCCCTGAAAACGGTTACCGCAACATCAGTAACAATAAAGGGCCTGTGACAACACCAGCAGATCTAAAAGGCTTGCGTATGCGGGTAAACAACTCAGTAGCATTGAACGAAATGTTTTCAATGCTGGGTGCCAACCCACAGCAAATTCCAGTAGCTGAACTATATACCGCACTTGAAACTGGCGTTGTCAATGCACAGGATCATCCGATTGGTGTTGTACTCTCTTTCAAATTTTATGAAGTGCAAAAATACCTATCATTATCGCAGCATGCCTATTCGCCATTAATGATTGCGATGAACCTGAAAAAGTTCTCAGGCCTGTCAGCCAAAGAAAAGAAAATTATCATGGATGTTGCGGCAGAAGCAGTCAGCTACCAGCGCAAACTCAGTATCAAAAAAGAGGACACCATGATTTCTGATCTGGAAAAGAGTGGTATGAAAGTTAATCGTGATGTTGATGGTGCTGCTTTTCAGAAAGCCGTCAAACCAGTATGGACAAAGTTCATCGAAGAAAATGGTGATGATTTGATCAACAGCATATTGGAAGCATCTAAGTAGCTTTAAATTTTGGTCCTTTGTAGATAAAAACAGGGGTGATTCGTCACCCCTGTTTTTTTAATGTCTATAAGCTTAGGAGTCTGTCAGACTTAGGTTAAAGATTTACTCATTAAACACTGAATATTTTTGTTCAATGCTGGAATAAAACATGAAAAAAGTTGCATTGGTTACTGGTGCTGGATCGGGTATTGGGCGCTGCACTTCGCTTGCTTTAGCGAATGCCGGATTTCAGCTAGTTCTGGCGGGTCGACGCCTGTCGGCACTCGAAGAAACAGCAGAATTGATCGGCGATGATAATGTGACCTGTATATCCTGTGATATTTCGACTCCACATTCAGTCGATGCAATGTATGAGGAAATTGAGTCTAAGTTTGGACGGCTGGATGTTTTGTTTAACAATGCGGGCAACAATGTACCTTCTGCACCGTTTGGTGATATTCCTATCGAGGACTGGCTGATGGTTATCAACGTAAATTTAACAGGTGCTTTTTTAGCTGCACAAGGTGCCTTCAAATTGATGCGTAAACAACAGCCACAGGGTGGGCGAATTATCAACAATGGTTCAATCTCATCTTATATGCCTCGCCCGGGGTCGGCACCTTATACCGCATCGAAACATGCGGTTACGGGGTTGACTCGGACAATTTCTCTCGATGGTCGGCCTTATAATATTGCCTGTGGCCAGATAGACATTGGCAATGCAGCATCAGACATGACAGAAAAGATGAACACCGGTGTGCCTCAAGCTGATTTATCGATCAAACCCGAGCCCACTATGGACGTATCTCATGTCGGTGAAGCTGTTAAAAGCATGGCAGTACTGCCTCTGTCAGCTAATGTGCAATTTATGACCATTATGGCAACCGCAATGCCCTACGTCGGTCGTGGATAAGCGCAGAGGTCTTGAATACTAAGAGTTATGTCTGTCTTGCATTACCACTTTGTTTAATCCGAGCCGACTAACGTGACTCAAATGCAACATTTCAAGGTCGTAACCCAATTGTATCCAGCCATATTAGATAGTTCCAAAACATCGACAATTTGATTCATCTAACTATGCATAACATCAGGTTCACTGGTCTATGTTTGTGAAGGACAATTAAACCGGCGTGTAACCACATGAGTTACCCGGTGCAGCTACATGCCTTTAGCTAAGGTGGCCATTTTTTGGGTGAAACCTGTGAATGCCCTGACGACATAATGTTAGGAGGTATGCAGGAGCATTATTCTGATATCCAGCTATTTGACCTGTTACAAATCGTTCTACACCTTAGCCGCCAGAATTCACTGCCTTTTATTTAAAGCATAAAAGCTTATTTTTCTGAGCGTTGTCCTTTATACAAACCACAAGACATTTGAAAGTTAAGCTAAAAATCTGCAGAAACATCAAACAACTGAGCAAGGCGCTAAGCAGTGCTCGGGATACTATACAGGGATAGCCTGCCCTTAAACCTTGCGAATGCCTTTTTGCGAATACATTACTTATTCGAGTACGGAGCGGCCAAACGTAGAAATTATGAACAAATGCTGTTTTAGAGATCGCCTTTATATAGTTTTGGGTTATACACATCACGCAAGAAATCGCCCATCAGGTTGATGGTGATGACTATTACGATTAGGAATAATCCAGGAATCAGGGTGATCCACCAGGAACCTGAGAACAGGTATTCTTTTCCGATACTAATTAATGACCCAAGACTCGGTTCGGTGACCGGCATACCAAGCCCAAGGAATGACAAGGCGGCTTCGGTGATGATAGCGTTGGCAATTTGTACGGTAGAGATAACAAAAATAGGCGATAGGCAATTAGGCAGAATGTGTTTAAACATGATTCGAATTGGGCCGAACCCCATGACATGAGCGGCATCGACGTACTCTTTCTCTTTTTCGGCTAGTACTGATGAACGCACGGTTCTGGCGATTTGTGGCCATTCGGATAAACCAATCACTAGTATCAAAATTATCATTGCCCAGCTGGTATAAGCCTCACCACCAAAGGCGCTTTTGACAATAGCGAGCACAATAATCGCAACCATCAGGGTCGAGAAGGATAGCTGTACGTCCGCAATGCGCATCAAAATGCTGTCAACCTTGCCGCCCATATAACCAGACACCAGACCTATCGTGATACCAATCGTGCCTTGAAATAAAACCGCAAAGATGCCAATCAACAGCGACACACGCATACCATACAAAATGGTGCTCCACAGATCGCGCCCCTGATCGTCTGTGCCGAGTAAAAAACGCGAGTCAGAGTCTTCAACCCAGATCGGTGGCAGTTCGGAATCCATTAAATCAAGTTGCCGTAAATCATAGGGGTCAAACGGTGCGATGAGCGGCGATAGTAGCGCGAGGGCCGCCAGTATCAAAAACACCATGCTGCTTACAATGGCAACTTTATCGCGACTGTAATAGAAATATAAATCGGATTGTTTAATGCGTTGCCATCTCGATAATACATTACCCATTTGCAGCTGACTCATTTGTTGCCACCTACCAGATCCACCATTGGATTGATTACGCCGTAAAGCAAGTCAACCAGCGTATTCACAACGACAAACAAGAAGCCAACAAACATGATATAGGCGATGATTAACGGGATATCAGATCGATTGACCGCTTCGAGAAACATAAACCCCATGCCTGGCCACTGGAACACTGACTCGGTGAGGATAGTGTAAGCCACCATAATGCCAATTTGCACACCTCCAACTGTAATCACCGGTAACATGGTGTTTTTAAGGGCGTGTTTCATATAAACCTTGAACGAGCTCAACCCTTTGGCTCGGGCAAATTTGACATACTCTGAGCTGAGTACTTCGAGCATCTCTGCTCGTACTAAACGAATGAAGAGTGGAAGCATGATCGATGACAAAGCAATCGCTGGCATGACGATGTGCGCAAATCCGTCAGCGCTAAAAAAATTACTACTCCAGTAACCCCACATGTGCACCGTTTCGCCCCGACCAAACGATGGCATCCAGCCAAGTGTGACCGAGAAGATAAAGATCAATCCAAGTGCCGTTAAAAATACTGGAATCGAAATGCCAATAACGCTAATTGCCATCGTTAATCGGCTAAACCAGTGGCGCGGTCTAATGGCTGAAAAGACACCGAGCGGGATCGATATCACAATAATAAGTATAGAGGCTGCGAATGACAGCTCTAAGGTTGCAGGTAATTTTTTAAGAATGACGGTCATCGCCGGTTCTTTAAAGAAATAGGAGTTGCCAAGGTCTCCCTGTACGGCTCGACCTATAAATCTACCAAACTGGACAATGACAGGATCATTGAGCCCCAATTGTTGACGGAGCTTTTCACGCTCTTCGGTTGATATTGATTCGGCCGCCATTTCTCGGGTTGGATCGCCGAGGCTGTCTTGAATAGCGAAGCAGGCAATACTGATTATCAACATCACGAGCATGGCCTGGAGTAAGCGCCTTAATAGAAATTGGAACATAAGATTCGAATTGCAGTTAGGTGATAAATAAGCTGGCTCGTATTAATATCGAGCCAGCTTATAGTCAATGACTTACTTGATGAGTTACTTGATTACTAAGTCGCCCAAGTAAGGGAAGTTTTGAGCGTTAACGATAGGATCGATGTTAACGCCTTTACGAGCAGCCCATGCTAGGTTCTGCCAATGCAGGGGAACAAAAGCAGCGTCCTGATACACACGCTCTCCTACTGCCTGTAACATACCAGCACGTTTGGCTGAATCAGTTTCCTGGTTCGCTGCTATTGTCGTCTCATCAACAAAGCTACTGCTGTAGTTACCTGCGTTGTAAGCACCCATACCAGTATCACTATTAGGTGTCATAGTTAAGAATTCATGGAAGTTAGCGCTATCTTCGGTATCTGAATGCCAACCAATCATCATTAAATCAGCTGCGCGGTCATCAAACATAGGCCAGTACTGTGCTTTAGGCATTGTTTGCAAATCGACTTTGATATTGATTTTCGACAGCATTACCGCAACTGCCTGTGCAATTTTGTCATCATTCACGTAACGATTATTAGGTGCCATCATAGTCAAAGTGAAACCATTCTCATAACCCGCTTCTTTCATCAGATTGCGCGCTGCTTCAAGATCAAAACGTGGTGTTAATTTAGCGTTATAACCAAGGTATCCTTTAGGACTCATTTGACCTGCAGTTGTCGCGAAACCTTTCATGATTTTCTTCACGATAGCGTCGTTATTGACCGCATGAACTATCGCCTGACGAACCCGAACATCCTTCAATTCTGCACGACGTTCCTGGTTCATTTGAAACATAATAATGCGTGTGCCAGCCATAGTGACCAGATTAGCTTTACTACTGCTTCGAATTTGACCAAAATCATTTGGTGAAACAGGCGCAATCATATCAACGTCGCCAGACAATAATGCAGCAACACGAGTTTGCTC